>DASVOL010000079.1:0-28602 GCA_036383375.1 Bradyrhizobium sp.
GACTGGACCGCGCTGGTCGACGGCTGGCGCGCGGTCTATGCGGCCTCGATGGACGAGGTGCGCAAGAACCCGCAGAACGGCTACGTCATCCTCGACGTCCTGCACCGCCGCTCGCTTGAGAAGCTGGTCGCGCAATTCGACGTGAAGGGCCTCACTGAGGCCGACCTGCATCATTTGACGCTGGGCTGGCATCGCCTGCACGGGTGGCCCGATAGCGTTGCCGGTCTGACCCGGCTGAAGACGAAATACATCATCTCGCCGCTGTCGAACGGCAACGTCGCGCTGCTCACCAACATGGCGAAGTTCGCAGGGCTCCCTTGGGACCTCGTGATGTCGGCCGAGCTGTTCGAGCACTACAAGCCCGATCCGGAAACCTATCTCGGCGCGGCAAAGCTGCTCTGCCTGCCGCCGGAGCAGGTGATGATGGTGGCCGCGCATAATTACGACCTGAAGCACGCGCAGAAGCACGGCCTGAAGACGGCGTTCGTCGCACGGCCGACCGAATACGGCCCGTTGCAGAAAGTCGATTTCGAGGCCACCGGCAACTGGGACATCGTGGCCAAGGATTTCGGGGAAATCGCCACCCGGATGGGCTGCTAGAACTGGCTTGGGATTCACTGAGGCGCTACGATTCCCGCCTGATCGGAAGGGAATCATGACGCTGCACGCATCCGCACTGCCCGTCGAGGCGCCACCGGCGTTCCTTGGCGTGGCGCGGTCGCTGACCGGAAAGCTCTGGCGCGACCGGCTGGATGCGCGCGGGGCGGCGCGGGCGCTGGCGATCGTGCAGCGCCACAATCTGCCGGAAATGCTGGCGCGCGTGCTGGCCGGCCGCGACGTCGCGATCGACGAGGTCGCCGATTTCCTCGACCCGACCATCCGCAAGCTGATGCCGGACCCGCACACGGTCACCGAGATGGAGCATGCCGCCAAGCGCATCGCCGATGCTGCGGTGCGCGGCGAGAAGGTCGCGATCTTCGGCGACTACGACGTCGACGGCGCGACCTCGGCGGCGCTGCTGACCTGGCATCTGCGCCATTGCGGGCTGGACCCGCTGATCCACATTCCCGACCGCATCTTCGAGGGCTACGGTCCGAACGTCGACGCCGTCCGCGCGCTGGCGGCGAAGGGCGCGACGCTGCTGGTCACGGTCGATTGCGGCACCACCAGCATCGAGCCGCTGGCGGAAGCCAAGAAGCTCGGCATGTCGGTGGTGGTGATCGATCATCACCAGACCGGCGACGAGTTGCCTGAGGTCGACGCGCTGGTCAATCCGAACCGGCCCGACGATCTCTCGGGGCTCGGCCATCTTGCGGCCGTCGGCCTCGTGCTAGTGACGTTGGTGGCGGTGAATCGTGAATTGCGCCAGCGCGGCTTCTGGACGCGTGAGATGCCGGAGCCCGACCTGCTCAGCGTGCTGCATCACGTCGCGCTCGGCACCGTCGCCGACGTCGCGCCGCTGATCGGGCTCAACCGCGCCTTCGTCGCCAAGGGCCTGATCGCGATGCGCCGCCGCGACCATGTCGGCCACACCGCGCTGATGGATGTGGCGCGGCTCAATGGCCCGCCGGAGGCCTGGCATCTCGGCTTCATGCTGGGGCCGCGCATCAATGCCGGCGGCCGCATCGGGCGCGCCGATCTCGGCGTGCGGCTGCTGCTCGAAGGCGATGTCTCGGAGGCCGCGCGGATCGCGGCCGAACTCGATCGCCTCAATGCCGAGCGGCGGGTGATCGAGCAGGCGGCCGAGGCGCAGGCCGAAGCCGAGGCGCTGGCCTCGCTCGGGCTCGAGGACAAGGGCGCTGTGATCGTCACCGCGGCGGAAGGCTGGCATCCTGGCGTGGTCGGGCTGGTCGCGGCACGGCTGAAGGAGAAGTTCGCGCGGCCGGCCTTTGCGATCGCGCTCGAGCCGGGCGGCATCGGCACCGGATCGGGCCGCTCGATCGGCGGCGTCGATATCGGCAAGGCCGTGCGGCAGGCGGTGCATGATGGTCTGTTGATGAAAGGCGGTGGGCACGCGATGGCCGCCGGCGTCACGCTGCGCAAGGAGAAGCTCGCCGAATTCCGCGCCTACATGGAAAGCGCGCTGGCGGCCGACGTCGCCAATTCACGGCACGAGAACGAGCTATTCATCGATGGCGCCGTCACCGCGCGCGCGGTGACGCCGGAATTCGCCGCGACGCTCAATCGCGCAGGTCCGTTCGGTGCCGCCAATCCCGAGCCGGTGATCGCGCTGCCGTCGCATCAGCTGGTCTATGCCGACGAGGTTGGGCAGGCGCATCTGCGGCTGCGCTTCAAGTCCGGCGACGGTTCCATCGTCAACGGTATCGCATTCCGCTCGGTCGGACAGAAGCTCGGCAGCGCCTTGACGCAAAATCGCGGCCAGCAATTGCACGTGGCGGGCTCTCTTGCAGTCGACCGTTGGCAAGGCACCGAACGTGTGCAATTCCGTGTGCTCGACGTCGCGGCACCGGATCAGGGCCCGGCGGTGATCAAATAAGAAACGTCGGGAGTGGACATGGCAGGACAGGTTGAAGGCAAGGTCGCGCTGGTGACCGGTGGCGCGTCGGGTATCGGCGAGGCGATCGTCGAATTGTTGGCGCAGGAAGGCGCGACGGTCGTTGCAACCGACATCGACGAGTTGAGGGGACCCGAGCTCGCCGCGCGGCTCAAGAAGGCTGGGCGCGAGGTGATCTTCCTGCCGCAGGATGTCACCAGCGAGGAGCGCTGGATCGAGGTCGTCGCCGAGATCGGCAAGCGCTACGGCCGGCTCGATATCATGGTCTCCAATGCCGGCATCGGCATCGGGGCGCCTTCGATCGTCGAGATGTCGCTCGCGGACTGGCGCCGGCAGACCGCCATTAATATCGACGGCGTATTCCTGTCGGTGAAGCATTCGCTGCCGCTGATGCGTAAAACTGGCGGCGGCTCGATCATCATGATGTCGTCGCTGGCCGGCCTGCGCGGTGCGGCAACACTCTCCGGCTACAGCGCGACCAAGGGCGCGGTGCGGCTGTTCGCCAAGTCGATCGCGATGGAATGCGCGCAGGTGAACGACGGCATCCGCGTCAACTCGGTGCATCCCGGCATCATCGACACGCCGATCTGGGGCAAGATCCCGACCGGCGCGACGGGCGCCGGCCAGAACGCGCCGATCGATCCGGAGGAGCGCGCGAGGTTCGCAACGCCGCTCGGCCGCGCCGGCCAGGCCATCGAGATCGCGCAAGGCGTGCTCTATCTCGCCTCCGATGCGTCGCGCTACGTCACCGGCACCGAACTCGTGATCGACGGCGGCATGAATGCCGGCGGCGTGGTGCGGCAGCCTCCGAAATAGTCTCCGTCATTGCGAGGAGCGAAGCGACGAAGCAATCCATAGTCCCGCACACGTGGAGAGATGGATTGCTTCGCTGCGCTCGCAATGACAGTGAGCGGTCAATGTGGCAGCCTCCGAGCGGCTACGAGCAAACTGTCGTAGCCCGCATGAGCGGAGCGATATGCGGGAACGCCTGCCGGATATCGCTTCGCTGACCCCGGCCACAAAGCTGCGGCTGCTGTTCAGTGCAGAGCCGTCGCAGCTTTTGGACACAGTGTTTCGAACGCGGAGGTGGCGACCGCAGTGCCGCCAGCGGAGCTCGATATTTTATCGTTAGTGTCGAGATTTATTATGTCGTGGTCTGCAATCTGAAGGTTCCTGCCGATAAAGTCGGTGTACTCTTCCGTCTTGCAGTTGGCGTGCAGCGTAGCGGTCTTCTCAGGGGCGGACTGGCTGTCATCTTCCAATGTGTGCCTGATGCATTCAGTCGAATAATCGTGATTTACACGGCACCAGATGATGGCTCCTTCCCTGGATTTTTCTGCTGTCAGGCTCGCGTGTTCGGTATCGAGACCGGAGCTGGAGACGATCCGCGCATACATGCCTTGGCGCTCGCCCCAGGCGAGGCTCACGCGGGGTTCGACCGGCGTCGGGCCAAGGTGGAGCCGCTGGTTCTTGTCCCACGCGCAAAGGTGAATTTCCTTGAGCGGATCTATCGCGTCGGACCCGTCCCAACAGCCACGCTGGTCGTTGTAGGCCTCGCCGAGGGAAATGGCGGTCGCGTCGCCGCCCTGAGGTCCACTCCAGGATGCATCGCCCGACCCCGTACTTGTCTCTTTCGCACCCGGCCATGGCCGCAGGCTTGTGCCCGGGAGGCCCTGCTTATCCTCGTAGTCGGCCGAGCGGGTCTTGACCTTGACCTGCGCACTCAAGCCTCCTTCGAACTCAATTCGGAAGGAGCCGGCTTTGTCGAGTGGTTCGAACAAGCAATGGCCGCCGCCAAGACGGGTGCCATTGATTTCCAGAAAGCATTGAGCGGCCCGCGCAGGTCTTGCCGCGTTTTCTTCCGCGGCGTGACCTGGGACGCTCGAAAGACTGACGGCAGAGGCGATCAGTACGGCATTGAGACGGACAACGTACAAAGTCATATGCCTCCGAACGAAACAGCCCATTTACTGAAACGGGGACTTCGTCGCAACGGCGCTTCTGGCGATGGCCGTGTCCGACTTCGCGCGATGACCCGTGAGCTACCCGCCTTGCCGCAGCCGCGCCAGCACCTTGAGCCCGCCGTAACCGTCGGCGGGCAACAGGCCGGCCCTGGTCTGGAAATCCTTGATCGCCTGCATGGTGTCGTTGCCGACGCGGCCGTCGGTGCCGCCGGTGTCGAAGCCGGCCTTGGTCAGCCGCGTCTGCATCTCCTGCACCTCGGCGAGCGTCAGCGCGCGCTCCGAGCCCGGGAAGGGCTGGATGAAAGGCGGTCCGCCGAGACAGCGATCACCGAGATGGCAGATTGCCAGCGCGTAGTTCATCGACGGATTGTAGCTCTTCACCGAATTGAAGTTCGGGCCGAGCAGGAAGGCCGGGCCGCCCGCAACGGGAATCCAGAGCTGCGCCGACGCGTTCGATTGCGGAAACGGCTGGCCGTCGGCTCTGACGACGCCGGCGCTGGCCCAGGCCGCATAGGTGCGGCTGCCGCTGGCGCTGCCGCCGGGCGCGCGCACCTCATAGCCCCAGTGCTCGCCGCGGTGCCACTTGCCGCGATTGACGAGATATTTCGCGGTCGAGCCCAGCGCGTCGTCGGGACGGCCGAACGGCGAGACCTTGCCGTCGCCGTCATAGTCGAAGCCGACATTGAGCCAGACTTCCGGCATCCATTGCGAATGGCCCATCGCGCCGGCCCACGAGCCGTTCATCTCCTCCGGCGTGCTCCAGCCGCGCTGCACGATCTTCATCGCGTTGATCAGCTCGGTCTCCCAATAGGCCTTACGGCGCGGCTCGTTCCAGGCGAGCGCCGCAAGCGAGGGAAACACCGGCGTCATGTGGTTCTGCTGCACCAGCGGATCGCCATAGGCCGATTCAACGCCCCACAGCGCGAGCAGCGTGCCGCGCTCGACGCCGAAGTCGCGCTCGATCCTGGCGAACAGCGCCTCGTTCTTCTTCAGCGCCTCGCGGCCGTGGATGACCCGCCAGTCCGAGACGCGGCGGTTGATGTACTGCCAGATCTGCTCGTGGAATTCAGGCTGGTTGCGCATCTGCTTGAACACGCTCATGTCGGGCTCGACCCGTCCCATGCAGCGATTCCAGGTCGCCTCCGAAATGCCCTTTGCCAATGCGCGGGCACGAAAATTGTCGCGCCATTGGTCGAAGCCCGCAGGCGCGGCCGCCAGTGCGCCGAATGGATTGGCGAGCGTCACGCCCGCGGCAAGTCCTGCTTTCAGCACGGCGCGGCGGGCAAGGAAATTCAAAGAATCAGGCTGTTTCATGCGCCCAGTCTAGCGGCGCCGTCCGGGTGGGCCAAAAGCCATGACGCCGCAAGAACTAGGTATCCTGCAAATCTGTGGCGATTTTTGACAACCATTGCCGAACAATTTGCTCTGACTTGCCGTCGAGGCCGGCGGCGAGCCGCCGCTCCTGGGCCTGGGCGATATGGCGGCATTTCTCCAGCAGCGTGGTTCCATGACTGGTCAGCGTCCATTGCAGCACCCGGCCGTGGACCGGGTGCGGCGTCTTGCGGATCGCGCCGTCACGCTCGAGGTTGCGGATGATCACGCTGACGGTCTGCGGCGTCAGCAACGCCACCCGGGCCAGATCGGCGCCCGAGAGACCCGGATAGGCTTTCAGCATCGTCAGCACGACGAATTGCGGGGAGGTGACGCCGAGGCTTGCCAGTTCGCGCTCCATCGACAGCCGCGAGGCGGCATGCGCCTGGCGTAGCAGATAGGCGAGATAGCCCTGTTCGCCGCGCTTGCCTTCGCCGGGCGGCGGGACGGCGGAGGCGGGCAGGGCGCCCGTGGCCGCTTCCGCCCCGATCGCTGCCTTGCCCGCCGGCGCTCTCCCGGCCGGCCGCCGCGCCGCGGCGTCGGATTTCCCTCGTTTCTGCATTCCCGCCATGTTGCCTTCGCGAATGTCTGCGTCTTGCTCTATATCAGAGCTCTGATAATATGTCAGTACACTGATAACATGAGGCCAAGCCAATGTCACATGCCCGCAAGGAATACACCGACTTTGAGAAGCTCGCCCCCGATGTCTTCGCCGTCGTGCGTGACCTCGGCCAGTTCGCGGCGAAGGCCGGTCTCGACAAGCAGCTGCTCGAACTGGTCAAGCTGCGCGCCTCGCAGATCAACGGCTGCGCCTTCTGCGTGCAGTATCACATCCTGCAAGGCGAGAGCCTCGGCGTCCCCGTCGACAAGCTCAACCTCGTCGTGGTGTGGCGCGAGGTGGCGCAGTTCTCGGCGCGCGAGCGCGCGGCGCTGGCCTGGACGGAGGCGCTGACGACCCTGCCGAACGGTGTCAGCGACGATGTCTATGCCGAGGCCACCGCTGAATTCTCGGAAAAGGAGCTGACCTACCTGACCTCGGCGATCGCTTCGATCAACGTCTGGAACCGGTTCGGCGCCGCCTATCGCTGGACGCCGCCGCCACGCCGGCAGCGGGTGGCCGCGGTGGCTTCGTGAGACGGCGCAAAAGGCAACCGACAAGGGAGAACGACCGATGACCTCGATGGCGATGACACCATCTCTTTCATTCGCACGGCCGCCGCGGGCGGTCTCGCTGGCCGTGATTGCGGGGCTGGCGTCAGCTTTCGTAATCGGCAAGGCCTTGCCGACCCCGATGGACGCGATCTCCGCGGTCATCGCGCCGCTCTGCGCGAGTGCCAATGCGGCATCGCCCCTCGACAAGGTCGAGGTCATCAGCTCGCATGCGCTGCCGAACGTGGCTGGCAAGCGGGTCACCGTCGTGCGCGTGTTCTATGGCCCCGGCGGCTTCACGCCGCCGCACCGCCATTCCGGCTCGGTGACGGCCTACATCACCAAGGGCGAGATCCGTTCCCAGCTCGGCGGTGGACCGGTCGAAACCTTCAAGGTCGGCCAATCCTTCTTTGAGCCGCCGGGCTCGACCCACATGGTCTCGGCCAATGCCAGCACCACGGAGCCGGCGGAACTGATCGCGGTGTTCGTTGCCGACGAGGGCGCGCAGCTGACCACGATGCTGGAATAGCATCGAAGCCGGCCCCAATTCCGCAGATCGCACGCGCTGCCGCGCACTGGACCAGTTTGCTGTGAAGTCCGCAGCAAACTGGACCTTGCGGGCAGAGTTGGGCGCGGCGATTGATGGCGCAGTGGCTATGGCCGGAATGCGATTTCACCGCTCGCGTGGCGGTCAAGAACAGGAGCAACCGATGGTCAATCTCAAGGGGCTTTCCGCCTTCCCGATCACGCCCTCGAACAGGGATGGCCAGGTCGATGCGGGAGCGCTGCGCGCATTGCTGGAGCCGTTGATCGCGGCGAAGGTAGATTCGATCGGGCTGCTCGGAAGCACCGGCTCATATCCGTATTTCAGCCGCGATGAGCGGCGGCGTGCCGTGCAGGCGGCGGCAGCCCTCGCAGATGGCAAGACGCCGCTCCTGGTCGGCGTCGGCGCACTGCGCACCGATGATGCAGTGAAGCTTGCGCAGGATGCACGGGATGCCGGCGCGGCGGCTGGCCTGCTGGCGCCGGTGTCCTATACGCCGCTGACCGATGACGAGGTCTTCGAGCATTTTCAAACAGTGGCGCGTGAAAGCGGATTGCCGATCTGCATCTACGACAATCCGGGCACGACGCACTTTCGATTCACGCCGGCCTTGGTCGGCCGCTTGAGTCACGTTGCCGGAATCGTGGCGGTGAAGAGTCCCGCGCTGGACGCCGCCGCGGTGCCGGGCCATATCGCTGAATTGCGGGCTGTCGTGCCGAGTGGCTTTTCGTTGGGTTACAGTGCCGACTGGAATTGCACCGAGGCGCTGCTCGCGGGTGGCGAGACCTGGTACAGCGTGCTCGCAGGGATTTTCCCCAAAGTCTGTCTCGACATCGTCCGTGCCGTGGCAAGGGGCGATGCCGCCAGGGCGCGGCAGCTCGACGCGCGGCTGCAACCGGTCTGGCAGTTGCTCAAGACATTCTCGAGCGTGCGGGTGGTTTACGCGATCGCCAATCTCAGAGGGATCTGTGCGGCCGAACCTCCGCGTCCGATCCTGCCATTGCCGGCGGACGCCCAGCAGAAGGTCCGTGAGGTATTGGCCGCAATGGACATCGGTTGATCATCGCCGCGGTTCGCAATGGAATTCGCGGTGGCTGCAGCGCCATAGCGGCTTCCACGCGCGTGCAAAATCGGCATAACAATCGCCCATCGTGCTCCGGGAGACGTTTGATGCGATTGCCGACGGTTCTGTTGATGCTTCTGATCCCCACCGCGGCGTTGGCCGAGGAACCCGTGACCGACGCGCCGGCGTTGTGGGGCAGTCCCACCGTCGACAACGGCGCCTGCTGCAAGACGCTTGGCGAAGTGCGCAGCAATATCGACCGGCTCGACCGCGAGATCGTACGCCTGATGGCCGAGCGCGGCCGCTACGTCCATGAAGCCGCGCGCTTCAAGGCCAACCCCGCGCAGGTCGAAGCCCCGGAGCGCGCCGAGGCTGTCGTGAAGAAGGCGATGGCGCTTGCGGAAGCGGACGGGCTGTCGCCCAAGGTCGCCGAAGCCGCCTATCGCGCAATGGTCCGCGCCTTCATCGACTACGAGCAGGGCATCTTCGCGGATGCCGCGGCACGCGGCGATGCCCCCTGGAAGAAGTAGGGCCGGACGCGGCTTACCACGCGGAGCAATGACGCGACCGATGTGGCACGCAGCGCCATGGCCCCGGGAGCGAGTGGCGTTTGCACGATTTCGGAATAATGGAATTATGCCGCTGATTTGCCCGACGTGTCAAGCTGTCGTGTCTGATGACGGCAACCGCCGGCTACTGTGCATGGGGTTGTTTTCGATATTTTGGCAGTGCGCCCCGAACCGGTGTCCATCCCGCATCAAGTGCGGGACAGGCTTCGCACGCGCTAATTGCCGCCGCCTTCCTGGGTGTCGATGCGATGCACGACGTCATCGGGCAGGGCATGGGCCACGGCGGCGGCAGGTCCGGGCTCCGGGCCGATCTCGCGGCCGCGGCCGCGGATCAGCCGCTCATAGGCCGACACCAGCGTGGTGTAGGGATTGACCCAGAGCCAGCCGTCGCGCGTGAACACCTGCACATCGAAATGCAGATGCCGTGACGTGCCGTTGGGATGGTCGAGATAGTTCGAGACCACGCCGATCTGCTCGCCCTCGCTGAGGCGGCGTCCGTTGAGCAGGCCGTCGGCGTCCATCACGGACGGGTTCATGTGCATGTAGCGGAAGCGGACATGCTCGGTGCTTGTGTTGACCTGCAATGTCGCGGCCTGCTGCTGCGCCGAGCGGATCACGACACTGTCGCGCACCGCGACGACCGCCTGCTGCCTTGGGTCGCAACTGTCCTTGCTGTCGGCCGGGCAGGCGCCCGGCCTGATATCCTGGCCCTGATGGCCGTAGCCGCTGGCGCATTGGCCGACCTCGAAGCTGCGCGCTTCGCAGAAATTGTCCTGCCAGGGATACTCGTCGACCGTCGCGCCCGCCTTGCGCCTGGCGAAGGATTGCGAGTGCGCGAAGGCCGGCGCCTTCTGAAGCGGAAAGCGGATCTGCGAATAGACGGTGAAATCGGCGTGGCCGCTCTGCTGCCTGCGGCCGCCGCTGCCCGCGACAATGTCGCCGCTCGGGCGGTAGGTGAAATCAGCCGATTGAGCGATCGGCCGCTCGGCGATGCCGGAGGCGATGTCGCTGCGCGGCCGCGACGGCTGCCCGCCGGCGATGCGCAAGGCCTTCAGGAAGCGCTCGGCCACCGGATAGGCCTCGCGGCAGGCCAGCCGCTTCGGTCGCGGCGCGCTGTCGAGGCACTGGATCGAGACGACATAGGGAATCCCGAAGCGGGTGAAGGCGTAGCGGACATAGCCTTCGCGAATGAAGCGGCGCAGGTCGGGAAACTGCGCGGCCAGCGTCTTGACCGGCTCGCCCTTGCCGCCGAGCCGGTCGGCGAGGTCGTAGACCAGGATCGAGCCCGAGATCTGCACCTCGACCGGTTTGGCAAAGGTCCGCGGCGGCATGCCGTCGCCGGCGCCCGGGTCGAGCGAGAACACCGCGTCATAGCCGGAGGCGCCGGCATGAAAGACATCAGCCGCGCGGAAGTCGGCCTGGTAGCGCGCGACCGGCAGGCCGGCCGCTGCGCCGTTCTGCCTTGCGTCGAGATAACTTGCGGGGTCGAAAGGCAGCAGCACAGGGATCGGGCTCTGCGCGATGCCGGGGAACAGCGGCGACGTTATCGCGTTCAGCTGCACCAGCGCGGGCGTCGAGCGCGGATCGGTGGCCGGGACGCGGCGCTGTCCGGCGAAGGTGAAGCTGGCGGCGATGGCCGGGCGCGTGGTGATCTCTTGCCGGAGCTGGTCGAGCACGGAGCGCCATTCGACCCGCATGGCCGAGATCGAAGGCGTCCGGAATTCGTCGGCATGAGCATCGGGAGAAGGCAAGAGCAGGGCTGCGAGCCAGCAACTGATGAAGCTGACGACCGTCCTGTTCACTGCACTCCCCGGGTCATGTCTGATCGCGAGAGATTAGAGCAAGTTCCGGAAAAGTGTGTAGCAGTTTTCCGGAAAATTTGAGGGTAAACAACAACCTGATACGCGGTGATGATCATGTCACCGCGCCGGGCCCCTCAAT
Organism: Bradyrhizobium sp.; assembly: GCA_036383375.1. Lineage (GTDB taxonomy): Bacteria > Pseudomonadota > Alphaproteobacteria > Rhizobiales > Xanthobacteraceae > Bradyrhizobium. The sequence continues at coordinate 11,117 of DASVOL010000079.1, forward strand.
CCTTCCGCTCAATCCTTGGCGCGTTCGACGTAGGAACCATCCTCGGTCATCACGACGATGCGCGTGCCGGTGGACACGTGCGGCGGCACGCCGGTGCGGATGCCGTTGGACAGCATCGCGGGCTTGTACGACGACGAGGCGGTCTGGCCCTTGGTCACGGGCTCGGTCTCCACCACTTCCAGCGTCACGCGCTGGGGCAGTTGGATCGCGACCGGATTGCCGTCGTGCATCGACAGCTTCACGGTCATGTTCTCCTGCAGATACGGCGCGGACGAACCGACGATCTCCTTGGAGACCTGGACCTGGTCGTAGTTGTCGTTGTTCATGAAGTGGAAGCCGTCGGCATCCTCGTAGAGGTAGTTGTAGTTGTGGTCCTCGACGGTAGCCTTCTCGACCTGGTCGGTGGTCTTGTAGCGCTCCGACACCTTCACGCCGTCGCCGATGCGGCGCATTTCGATCTGGCTGACGGGGGTGCCCTTGCCGGGATGGATGTTTTCGGCGGAGAGGACCACATAGAGCTTGCCATCCTGCTCGATGATGTTGCCCTTGCGGATGGAACTGGCGATGACTTTCAAAGGTGTTTTCCTGAATTTGAGAACGGGGGCGCAAACCGGACCGGCAGCCCCTCGGCCGTGGCGGTGATTTCGGGCTGCAACATACTGATTTGTCCCTGAGATGCCAGTCTTTTGCGGCCGAATTCGGTGGTTTGCAGGCCGTTCCCGCCGCCCGAATTCGGGCCGCTTGCCGAGGTTCAGCCGAGGCTGCACATGGACAATGCCGGCTTCTTTCGACAAGAAGGGACACGCTTCGCCGCGTTCCGCTGCGACCAAGGCCGTGTCGACCATGTATTCGTATGGAATCAAGGATTTGCGCCTGGCTCTTCAATTGGGGCAATGGCTAGTTGATGTTGAATCCACATCCGCCGGGGCGGCCGGCCGATGACAGATCATGAGCAGCCTTCGCCCTGGTGGACGCCGTCGCGCTACGCCGACCGCATGCCCTTCCTGCAGGCGCGGACCGCGATCACACGGGCGCTGCGGGCCTGGTTCGAGGAGCAGGGCTTTGCCGAGGTCGAGACCGCCATCCTGCAGATCTCGCCGGGCAACGAGACGCATCTGCACGCCCCCCGTACCGAACTCAGGCAGGCCGATGGCGCACTGGCGCCGCGCTATCTGCGCACCTCGCCCGAGTTCGCCTGCAAGAAGCTGCTCGCGGCCGGCGAGCCCAAGATCTACGAGTTCGCGCGGGTGTTCCGCGATCGCGAGCGCGGCGACCTGCATTTGCCCGAATTCACCATGCTGGAGTGGTACCGCGCCAATGCCGGTTATGACGCCATCATGGCCGACACGATCGTCGTGATCGCCCATGCGGCGCAGGCGACCGGGATCGGACGGTTTTCATTTCGCGGCAGGATGGCCGATCCGTTTGCCGAGCCGGAGTTGCTGACGGTCGCCGCCGGTTTCGAGCGCTTCGCCGGCATCGACCTGCTGGCCACGATCTCGGGCGGCGAGGGCGACCGCGCGGCACTGGCCTCGGCCGCGCGAGAGCGGGTCCGGATCGCCGATGACGACACCTGGTCGGACATCTTCAGCAAGGTGCTGGTCGAGCACGTCGAGCCCAATCTCGGACAGGGCCGCCTCACGGTGCTGTTCGAGTACCCGTCGCCCGAGGCCGCGCTGGCACGTACCAAGGCGGGCGAGCCGCGCGTCGCCGAGCGCTTCGAAGTCTATGCCTGCGGCGTCGAGCTCGCCAACGGCTTTGGCGAGTTGACCGATGCGGCCGAGCAGCGCCATCGTTTCACCGCAGCGATGGACGAGAAGGCGCGCCGCTACGGTGAGCGCTATCCGCTCGACGACGATTTCCTTGCCGCCGTCGGCCAGATGCCCGAGGCGAGCGGCGTCGCGCTGGGCTTCGACCGGCTGGTGATGCTGGCGAGCGGCGCGCCGCGAATTGACCAGGTGGTCTGGACGCCGCCTGCAGGAGAGCCATGAACAGGATCGATCCGAAACTGGCGGCCACGCTGCGCCAGCCGCGCGAGCTGGCCGATGCCGGCCTCGTGCCGGTCGCAGCACTCGCCGAGCTCGAACAGGTGGCCGCGCGCTACGCGGTCGCGGTGACGCCGGAGCTCGCAGCGCTGATCGATCCGGCCGACGCCAACGACCCGATCGCGCGGCAGTTCATCCCGAGCGCTGATGAGCTCGTGGAGCAGCCGGGCGAGAACGCCGATCCGATCGGCGACGATGCGCATTCGCCGGTCGCCGGCATCGTGCATCGCTATCCGGACCGGGTGTTGTTCAAGCTCGTCCATGTCTGCGCGGTCTATTGCCGGTTCTGCTTCCGGCGTGAAATGGTCGGGCCGGGCAAGGCCTCGGCCTTGTCCGACGATGCCTACCGCGCCGGGCTGGAGTACATCCGTACCCATCCGGAAGTCTGGGAAGTCATCCTGACCGGCGGCGACCCTCTGATGCTCTCGTCGCGCCGGCTGTCCGAGATCATGGCTGATCTCGCTGCTATCGATCATGTGAAGATCATCCGCCTTCACAGCCGTGTCCCGATCGCCGATCCCGCACGCATCAATCCCGACATGATCGCGGCGCTGCGGGTTGCGGGGGCGACGACCTGGATCGCGATCCACGCCAACCATCCGCGTGAACTCGCCGCCAACGCCCGCGCCGCGTGTGCGCGCCTTGCCGACGCCGGCATCCCATTGGTCAGCCAATCCGTCCTGCTGCGCGGCGTCAACGACGATGCAGCGACGCTCGCTGCGCTGATGCGCGCCTTCGTCGAGTGCCGGATCAAGCCCTATTATCTGCATCACGGCGACCTTGCGCCCGGCACGGCGCATCTGCGCACCACGATCGAAGCCGGACAGGAATTGATGCGGGCTTTGCGCGGGCGCGTCTCCGGACTGTGCCAGCCGGATTACGTGCTCGACATCCCCGGCGGCTACGGCAAGGCGCCGATCGGCCCGACCTATTTGTCGCAGCCGGCCTCCCGCGAACGTGAAGATTCGCCGGAACGGCAGTACCGTATCGTGGATTATTGCGGTGACGTTCATCTTTACCCGCCGCAACCGTGAGCCCGCGATGGGCGGGGCCGGGGACGGACGGCAGGAGCCGCCCGACGACGAGGGCAGCCGAGGCATCGAAAATGCTGTGATGTTCGGCTTCTTTGTGGTGCTGGTCGCCGCGGGAATCTGGCTCCTTGGCACCATGGCCGATATAGGGAAGGTCCAGGATTGCGCAGCGCAGGGACGACGCAACTGTGCTACCGTCGCGGTCCCGGAACGGGCGCAATAGGGTTGAGAAGCGGAGACGCGAGATGCGGAAGACTGTTTTGGTGATGGCTCTGATGACGGTTGCGGTCGGAGCGCCCCAGTTTGGAACGTCCCAGGCATGGGCGCAGCAACAGGGCGGATCGTCCTCCATGCAGAAGAATTCGGGGGTGCCGGACGCGCCGGTCGGACATCGTCAGCCGCGCCGCGGCGACATTGGCAACGAGAAGAATATCAGCGATCCGAACAGTCAGGCCAACAAGGAAGACGCTGCGCTCGACAAGAAGATCAAGAGCATCTGCCGCGGCTGCTAGGCTACGGAGGAGACCGGCGGAGCGCGATATCCGCCCCGCCGGCAACGCTCAATCCGTCCGGCCGTGTCAGGCCGAACGCTCCTGCAGGCCATCGCGCCGCACGCTGCGCCTTGCCTCGACGGCATCGGCCAGCTGTTTCAACACGTCAGCCGTCGTTGCGAGGTCGATGCAGCCGTCCGTGATGCTCTGGCCGTAGGTCAGCGGCTTGCCCGGCACGACGTCCTGACGTCCCGCGACAAGGTTGCTCTCGATCATCACGCCGATGATGCGCTGTTCGCCGCTTGCGACCTGCCGGGCGATGTCGGCGGCAACCGCCGGCTGGTTCTCCGGCTTCTTGCTGCTGTTGGCGTGGCTGGTGTCGATCATCAGCCGCGGCGCGACACCGGCGTGGCCGAGTTCGGCAGCAGCCGCATCGACGCTCGCTGCATCATAGTTCGGCACCCGTCCGCCGCGCAGAATGACGTGGCAGTCTTCGTTGCCGCTGGTCGCGGCGATCGCCGAACGGCCGCCCTTGGTGACCGCCATGAAATGATGCGGGTGCGATGCCGATTTCACCGCGTCCGCCGCGATCCGCACGCCACCGTCGGTGCTGTTCTTGAAGCCGACCGGGCACGACAGGCCGGACGCCAGCTCGCGATGGATCTGGCTCTCGGTGGTGCGTGCCCCGATCGCGGCCCAGGAGACCAGATCGGCGATGTATTGCGGCGTCGTCATGTCGAGGAATTCGGTGCCGGCCGGCAGGCCGAGATTGTTCACGGCCGAGAGCACGTTGCGTGCAAGCCGCAAGCCCTTGTTGATGTCGAAGCTGCCGTCGAGATCGGGGTCGTTGATCAGCCCCTTCCAGCCGACGGTGGTGCGCGGCTTCTCGAAATAGACCCGCATCACGATCTCGAGGCGGTCGGCGAGCTGTTCGCGCAGGCCGGCAAGGCGCTCGGCGTAATCGACGGCCGCCGCGGGATCGTGGATGGAGCAGGGGCCGACGACGACCAGCAGGCGGTCATCGGTACCATTGAGGATCGCGTGGATGGCGTTGCGCGCGCCCATCACGACGCGGGTTGCCGTCAGGGTGCGCGGAACCTCCCGCATCACCTCTTCGGGCGTACTCAGCTCTTTCAGTTCCTTGATGCGAAGATCGTCTGTCGTACTCAACACGGCTGGCTCCTTTGGATTTTTCGGGACCTGCCGGCACAAAAAAGCCGCCAGGTCTGGCGGCTTGTTTTGGACGTTTGCTGCAATTCTTCAGATTGAGCGCGATCCTCCTGCCGCCAGCGAGCTGTCGTAGCTAAAGTACCAAAAATAGCTGGTGGCGACGGTGATCATGGGCGGCTCTATAGCCCACGGATATCGGCCTGTCACCCCCAAAACCGCGGGGGCAGCCAGTTGGCCATCAGGTGTTGCGCGCCGCCAACGCCATACCTATCAGCGTCGCCCCTCCGAACATCAGATTGAGGCCGACGAGGAGGCCGATCGCCCAGCCCGCCGACTCCGGCAGGCCCGCGATGATGAAGAAGGCGACGACGACATCCATCAGGCCGGCGATCAAGAGCCAGGACCAGCGTCCCGACAATTCGCGGCGGTGCTCCATCGCGTACATGATGGTGGCGACGCCCTCGGCGACAAAATAGGCGCCGATCACGATGGTCAGCGTCAGCACGCCCTGCATCGGGCGGGCCAGCAGCACCATGCCGGCCAGCACCGCGAGTGCGGCCGAGATCAGCGACCACCAGAAGCCCGGCATGTTGCGCGCCCAGAACGTCACGATCAGCCCGCCGATGCCTGAGATCAGGAACATCCAGCCGAGGAAGATGGTGACGGCGAGGCTCGCGAATGTCGGCACGATCATCGCCGCGATGCCGAGGATCACGAGCAGAATGCCTTCGAACAGGAACGCCTTCCAGTGCTGCTTGACCGCCGCCTGCATTTCCGATCGCAGTTTGTCGAGATCGTTGGACAGGGTCATCGCGGCTCTCCAAATCTGCAACCGAAGGTCTGCAATCGTAAAAGTCTGCGCGCGTACGGCGTATCCTAGCTCTGGCCCGGCGCGGACGGAAAGCCTTCCGCTGCGGTCCGCATCCGGTTGCGGCCGAGGAAATAGACGGCGGTGGTTGCAATCAGCAGCGCCAGTCCGATCAGGATCGAGGTGAAGCCGATCGGGACCAGAATGAACGACGCATTGCGCTCCGGATTGACGTACCAGTGATGCAACGAAGTGAGCAGGAAGGAGACCCCGGCAAAGCCGGTGCCGCCGCCGACCAGCAGCAGCGCCCACATCCGCCGCAGCTGGCTCAGCCGCTCGCGCGCAACGTCGGTGCGCGGGGCATGATGCCTGCCGAGGCGGCGCACCAGGCGGATCGCAAAGCCGATCGAGGAGAAGCCGATCAAGACGCTCGCCGAACCAAGCAGTAGATGCGTGGTCGAGCTGAGATCGGGAATGCGCTGGAGCGCGAGCAGCGGAAAGTCGAACGCCGCGTGCAGCGCGACCGGCGCGACCAGCACCAGCGCCCAGTTGGTGATGCGCGCCCAGTCGCGGTGACCGCGGTAGGCGCCGAGCGCGCCGCCGGAGCGGGCGATCGCAAGGTAGGCGCCGGCGATGATGCCGAGGGCGCCGTGAAACGGCACGGTGAGCACGCTGCGCAACGCCGCGAGCGCCCGCCACATGTCCTTGTGCTGGACGAGATAGGCGAGGTTCTCATAGGCGGCAAATCCGAGGCCTGCGGCTGCGCCATAGACCACCGTATCCATCGGATCGGCGAACGCGCGGCGGCGCGTCGAGATGGCGACGATGACGAGAACCTTGACGATCTCCTCCGGGGCCGCGACGCCGAATGCCGCGCGGACCGCCTGGGTCGCCCAGGGATTGTCGGGAATGGCAAGCAGCGCATTGAACGGAATTCGCGCCAGTCCAAGCAGCGAGATGCTGGCCGCGCCGAGCACGAAGGCGAGCCACACCTGCACCGGCGGTCCGGGGCGCTCGTCGGCGGCAATCACCAGCCACAACACCAGCAGGGCGGGCGCGATGGCGGCGGCGCCGATCACAGTCGGAAGCGACTCAAGCAACAACATGAGCCGGACGGCCCCTTTTATGGCACCAAAGCGATGCGTACTGAAGAAATGGCAGCAAGTTCAGCGGATTGCAAATCCGGCAATTGGGAAATCGGCTCGGCTGACGGCCCTTCTCGTGTCCAATATGCCACGGTTGCCGGCGAAAACGCGGCGCGGGCCTCGATCGGCTCAAGGGAGAGGGCGACGACCGGCTGCCGGGCAGTTCCTGGTCGCGAAACGCCCCCGGGCTGCGTTCCCGGCGCAGAACCTCAATACCGAATTGTGATCGGGTGACGATCTGTCGGTCCAGCCAGCTCGCTTGAATGCCACGAGCCGCGCGGCGATGGCGTGTCGGAGTGAGATGGGGGCGCGTCGACGAGCTGGCTCACGGCATGACGAGATCGCCGACCCGCAGCGAATTTCACGGTGCGTGGCTGTAGCGCGACGTGGTGGCGGCAAGTTTCGGCACCGCGTGGCTTTCCATGAGCTATAATGTCGCGGGCAAGGCGACTGATCCGGTAAAAGCCAAAGATGTCTTCGATTGATTCTGCTGTGATCGTTCTTGCCGTGATCGCCCTGTTTGCGGCGTTTGTAAACGGTGCGCTGGGTTACGGGTTTTCCTCGCTCACCGTGCCGGTCGCGCTTGTCTTCTACACCAACCGCGTTCTCAATCCTGCGGTCGTCATCGTCGAAGTCGTCGTCAACCTGTATGTCCTGTGCATCAACCTGAGCGGCGTTCCGGCCGTGTGGCGGCGCGTGCTGCCCATTCTCATCGGCATGCTGCCGGGCATCGCAGTCGGAGCCTTTGCTCTGACGTCACTGCAACCCGGCTGGATCAAATTCGCCACCTACTCGATCATTCTGCCGCTGATCCTGTTGCAGGCGGCCGGTTGGCGGAAGCCGATTCAGTCGAAGTGGCTCGTCGGCTTGCCGTTCGGAACGGCGCTCGGGGTGCTGTACTCGGTCACGACCATCTCGGGACCGCCGCTGGCGATCCTCTTCAACAATCAGGGCCTCGTCAAAGACGAGTTTCGGGCCGGTCTCGCACTGGTGCGGGTGACTGAGTCCGGCTTGACTGCGATCGCGTACTACAAGCTCGGTCTTTTCATCGAAGAGAGCCGGAGCATCTTGTTCGTGCTCGTTCCCTGCGTGGTCGTCGGCATCCCGTTCGGTGCCTGGCTGATCCGGCGGCTGGATGCCGAGACGTTTCGCCGGATCTGCATGAGCTTCGATGCGTGGGTCGTCGGCTTCGGACTGTCGCGCGTGCTGGTCGAAGTGAAGCTGGTGGAAAGCCCGTGGGCCTATAGCGTCATGGCCGGCACGATCCTGATCGACGTCTGCCTGTTGTATGTCTTCTTCACCGCGCGGAGAGGGACCGCGCAGAGCCCGCACGCGTTGGCGCCGCTGAGATCCGGACTAGGGGCGGCCCAACCTGATGGCGACAACGCCGCGGGGCGGCGTTCGCAAGGTGGCTAGAGCTTCGGTTCTGATTGAATCAGAACCGAAGCTCTGGACTCTAGTCTTGACGCGTTTTCTTCACGCGAACTCGTGTCCACTTCGCTCGAAAGCGCTCTAACCTGCCAGCAAGCGGCGGCAGGTTTCGACGAACACCTCAGCGCCCGTGACGATATCGGCGTCGTCGGTGTTCTCGCTCCAGTGATGGCTGATGCCACCGATCGACGGCACGAACAGCATCGCCGCCGGCATGAGGGTGGCGAGGACCTGGGCGTCATGGCCGGCGCCACTCGGCATCCGGATCGATTTGCCGCCGGCGCAGACGGCGCTCGCGGCCTCGATCGCATCCTGGAAGGCAGGCGTCATCATCGCGGGCACGCCGGTGCGGATGCGCTCGACCTTCACGCCGCAGCGGCCCTGCGCGGTAGCTTCTTCCGCCAAGCGATGCAGATGCGCCTCGAGCCGCGCGATCACCTCGGGATTGTCGTCGCGGATCTGGAACAGCATCTCGGCGTGGCCTGGAATGATGCTCGGCGCGCCCGGGTCCAGCGTGATGCGGCCCGTGGTCCAGACCGTGCGCGGTCCGCACAGGGCAGGGAAGCTGTCGTCGATCGCGACGCAGAACCGCGCCAGCGCCAGGCCCGCATCGCGGCGCACCGCCATTCGCGTGGTGCCGGCATGGTTCTGCTCGCCGGTGAACGAGATGCGATATTGCCAGATGCCGACGATCGAGGTGACGACGCCGATCTTGAGCCGGCTGCTCTCCAGCGTGTCGCCTTGCTCGATATGGGCCTCGAGATAGCCGATGTGGCGGCGAGGTTCGGCGGTGCGGCGCGGGCGGCCGGCGAAGCCCGCATCCTGCAACGCCTGGCGCATGGTGCGATTGCTGGAGCGGTCGCGCGCCGCATCGATGTCGGCCTCGGTCACCGCGCCGGCGAAGGAGCGGCTGCCGAGGAAACTGCCGAAATGGCCTTCCTCGTCGCACCATGCGGCGACCTCGACCGCGCCGTTGATGCCGGGATCGCCGTTGATGACGCGCGCGGCCTCCAGCGCATAGATCACGCCGAGCGGCCCGTCGAGCCAGCCCGCATGGTTCTGGCTTTCGAGGTGCGAGCCAGCGAGCAGCTTCGGTCCCGCTTTCGCACTGGTGCCGAATACGTTGCCGATGCCATCGATCGTCGCGGTGAGGTCGGCATCGGGCAGGTGCGTCGCAAGCCAGTCCAGCGAGCGCAGGTGCGGCTCCGAGAATGTCGGCTTGTGCACGCCGGTCTTGTAGGCGCCGATCGCGCGCAGCGCATTGAGATCGGCGAGTACGCGCTTGCCGTCGAAGCGACCGTTGGTGCCTGGCATGGTTGGACTACTCCGGACTAGCGTCTTGGTGCCTCAATCCCGTCTTGATGCCGTCGCGGTTGGATGCGACGGAACAATCAGGGTGAACGATTTCTTAGCGGTTCTGCTCTTAGTTCGCAGAACTGATGTCGCGGTACGAATAGCGTGTGAGTGTAATCATGTCTGCATTCAGGAACTGGGCTCGCAAGGCCGCTGTGCTGTTTCTTCCGATCGCGCTCGGCGCCTGCGCGCAATACTCGCAGCAATACAGCATGACGACGCCGCCGCCGGGAACAGGTCCGTTGGCCTGGGACGGCGCGGGGCAGGATCCCAATCAGCCGCAGCCACGACGCCATGCGCGGAATGTGTCGCCGGCGATGCCGGAGACGCAACTGTCGGACGCGGATGCGGACGACCGGCTGGCGCGCAAGCTCGTGATCTGCAGCACCTGCATCAAGCAGACGCCGGTGGCGGCGGCCGCGGCGCAGCCGACCAATCGCCAGGACGTCGCGAGCGTGACCAATCACTAGCGCGCCGCTGCCAGACATCATTAGGCCTGCAGGCCTTAGTTAGGCCACGATGTCGTTCGAAGCGCAGGCCCATGTCGTTCCGAAGAATGTCGTTCCGAAAACTCATTGTTCCCGCCGTCGTCGTCGCGCTTGCGGCCGCCATCCTGATTCATGGGGGCGGTTCGCGGGCCCATGCGCATGCACCGCTGCATTGCGGATTCTGGACCTCGATCGAGGCCGGATTGTCCTGCCGGTGATCTCCCGCAAGTGGCCTGGGCGGCAACCCCGGGAAAAGCGTTCTGAACGCTTGCCCGTCCGGCCAATCGCCACTATACGTTCGCCCGTCGCGGCCGTTTGCAGGTCACGGCCAGTACGGCATATCTCACGTCTAACGTATTGATTTGCCGGGAGTTTTGCTCCCTTCGTCTATCGGTTAGGACGCCACCCTTTCACGGTGGAGAGAGCGGTTCGATTCCGCTAGGGAGCGCCATCGGCGCCAAACCGGAAATCCAGCAACCTCAACGAATTGTCGCGCCGGCGTCCGCCTTGCCTGCGGCTCGGCTCATTGTGAACAACGGCACGATCGCTGCAATCCGCCGATCTTTCGCAACCCTTTGGTAAGCCCGTGGCGATACGGCTGAGCCGGGGATGATGTGATGGCTCTAGGATCCAAGAAGCGCGAAACGCGCAAATCGCTGCGTCAATCCGGCTGGATCACGCTCGACGGCGGATTCGCCGCGCGGCCGTGCGTGGTCGAGGACATTTCCTCGTCGGGCGCAAAAATCACCGTGCAGGACAACAACACGCTGCCGGCCAAGCTGCGGCTGGCGTTTTCGCGCGACGCCCGCACCGGGCGCGCCTGCGAAGTGGTCTGGCGCGAGGGCAAGACGTTCGGCGTCAGATTCGTGCGCTAGCTTGATCTCGCCGCGCGCGATAAAAGGCCGGATGCGCAAGACCTGCTTCGCCATCATCGCCGTCCTGCTTCCCGCCGCCGCGTTCGCGCAGGCCGGCGACCGCCGCAATTTCCAGACGCCGCCCGATGCCGGCAGAAACCTGCCGTCGAAGTCCATGACGCGGAGCAATCCCTGCTCCTCGTTCGGACCGGGCTTCGTCAAGGTCGAGGGCTCCGACACCTGCGTGAAGCTCGGCGGCGCCGTCAGCGTCGGTGCAGGGGTGTCCAGCGGACGTTGAGCGGCTTGCCGCTCACGACATCGGCGGCGCGACGATGCGCACGAAGGCCGGCCGCTGCGCGATCTCGCCGAACCAGCGTTCGAGATGCGGCAGCTTCGGCTTCGTCACGCCCTCGACACCGAACCAGCGCCGCGCAAAGGCGCCGAGCGCGATGTCGGCGATCGTGAACTGATCGCCCTCGACGTAGCGGCGGCTTGCAAGCTGCGCCTCGACGACGCGCCACACCGCGCCGGCGGCATCGGCGTCCTTCTGGCTCTGAACCATGTCGCGCTTGTCTGGCGCCGTGCGCACCAGTCCCCAGAACAGCGGGCGCTCGACCGGTTGCAGCGTCGACAGTGTCCAGTCGAGCCAGCGGTCAACGGCGGCGCGCGCCTTCGGCGCCTGCGGATAGACCGGCGAGCTCTGGCCGTAGGCCAGGCAGAGATAGCGCATCACCGAATTGGATTCCCACAGCACGTAGTCGCCGTCGACCAGGGTCGGGACGCGGCCGTTCGGATTCATTGCGAGATAATCAGGCTGATCGTTCTTGCCGAACTGCATGCCGGCATCGATGCGCTGATAGGGGACGTCGAGCTCGGCGAGACACCAGAGCACTTTCTGCACATTGACCGAATTCGGCCGGCCCCAGATCGTCAGTTGCGGCTTGCTGTCCATCACGCGTTTCTTTCCGCTGTTGCTTTGCGCGCGTTCTTAGCCGAATCGTCACCGAAATGCGCGGGCTGAATTGTACCGAGCGCAAAAAAGAGGCTCCGCCGCGGTGCGGCAGAGCCTCGTCGATATCAGTCAAATCGCGGTCAGTGACCGAACAGCAACCACAGCACGATGATCACCGGGATCGGCACACCCAACAGCCAAAGCAAAAGTCCTTTTCCCATCTCCTCGCCTCCTCGCATTCGTGTGAGGAGGCAACGTCAACCAAAGCGCCATGTTCCTCTCGATCGCTCCGCGCTTCACCGATGGAGAAACGCGGATCAGGAACAGGCGCGCGGGCGCGGCGTTTACCAGTGCCCGGTGTTCGGCATCGAGGCCCATGGTTCGGCCGGCGCCTTCGGATCGCCTTTCTGCAGGATCTCGATCGAGTGCAGGTCGGGCGAACGCACGAACGCCATGTTGCCGTCGCGCGGCGGACGATTGATGGTGACGCCCATCTTCATCAGTTTCTCGCAGGTCGCATAGATGTCGTCGACCTCGTAGGCGAGATGGCCGAAATGGCGGTCCTCGCCGTATTTCTCCTCGTCCCAATTGTAGGTCAATTCGACCAGCGGCGCGCCGCGGCTCTGCGGCAGCGACTTAAGCAGATGGAGGTCTTCCTCCGCGCAAAGAAACACCAGCGTGAAGCGGCCCTTGTCATTGTCGATGCGGCGCACTTCCTTCAGTCCCAGTGCGTCCTGATAGAATTTCATCGCGACATCGAGATTGCGGACGCGCAGCATGGTGTGCAGATAGCGCATTTTCTTGTCCTCCTGGGAATTGCGAGATTTTGTTTTGGCTCGGGCGAGACGCGCCAAGAAATAGCAGCAAAACGCGGCGCGGGGCAGGGGCTTGCACGACTTTTGCCGACCGTTCGCAGCGGTTGCGTTGTCAAGCTTTCGCGAGCCTTCGCATTCGGCGACCGCCGATACGAAAAAGCCCCGCCCAGGAAAATTCTGAGACGGGGCTTTCGTGGTCGAGCCTTGGAGGCACGGCTCTCTATCTCATCGAATGCCCATCACGGCCAATCAAGGACGCGCGAGGTTGGACCTCCTCTAAAAAGCAAAATCCGCGCATGCGCTCGCGAATGCCGATGTGCCTTGGGTGATCGTGCCAGCAAGCGGATATCGAGCGGTGCCTACGACTGCAGGTTCCAGCATCCCAAAAATAGAAAGCCCCGCAGGCTGGATGCGGGGCTTTCCCAGTTGACGGACTGGGGATCTCTCAGGGCGTGAGCCGTCAACTGTTGGGGACCAAACTTAAAGTTGAATTTGTAAAATGCAACAGCGCCGCGTAGACGGAATATGCTCGTCCCACAGCGCTGCGCCGAACGCTGGGCCCTGAAATCCCCAGCGCATTTTTGTCTTGGCACCGTGCAAAAGGTTCAAAGCAAAGATCTGGCGAGGCTGCGGCGGCGCCCAAGGGTGGCCGGGCCGTCGGATCACGCGGGAGCAGCGCCGGCATGCGCCGCCAAATGTGCAAGGCTAGCGCCTCAAGGCCGGTTGCGATCTCACACCTTGATGTCGAGAAGGGTCTCGACGGCGTCACGATCGGCCTTGTTCTTGGCGGCGAAGACGTCGAGCACGTCCTCGCTGATGACGCGCGGCTGCTCCTTCGCCGTTTGATCGACGACGAGCTGCACTCTGGCCTGCGTCACTTCGACAGGTACGGGGTAAATGAGCATGGCGCTCTCCCTCCGGCTGCCAAACCCTGTCAGGGCTTTCTTAACGATTTGTAAGCGCCTAAACCCGCGCTTGCGGAACGAATCAACCGCAGTGCGGTATCGGGCCGCTCGCCTGCCGTCCTGCTTGGGGCCATACTGCGGCCTTTGGGACCGGGCGCGATCGATGAGGAACGGGCTCTATTCGATCCACATCCACATGATGGACGGCGTGCGGGGCCGCGACAGCGGTGTCCTGATCCTGCGCGATGGTCTGCTGATCGGCGGCGGACCGCATTTCTGGTCGATCGGCGCCTACACGGCGGGCGAGGGCACCTGGAAGGGGCATCTCAGGACCAACCAGCATTCTCCGTTTTCCGATCCGTTCGCCCGGCCGCTGTTCGCCGGCCAGGAGGTGACGAGCGGCTTTTCCGGAACCTTCAGCGGTGATCAGGCCGAAGTGTTCGGGACCGTGCTGGTTGGAACCCGCAGCCTGAGCTTCCAGGCAACTCTAAAAAGGCTGGCCGACGCCTGATTGCGGCAGGGCTGTGGACGAGTGCGCAGCAAGCGCGTGAGTTTGCTTAGCAAATAGACCTATCGAAGCTGTGGATTTGCTGCGGATGGGCGCGGGATATCGTTGTGGATGAATGTTGCGACAGATCCCAACGCCGCCGTACCGCGTGACCACTAACCCTACTGGGTTAGGTTAAGAGCAAGGTCGCGTTGTCACCACCTGCGATTGCGGTAGGGATGGTTGCAGGTGACAGCCATGACGCCATCGTTCCATAGCGCTGACAGACCGACCCACCGCCGCGTGATGGTGGTGGGCCTGCTGCTCTGTTCCGCCTTTGTCGCGATCAGCTTCTGGCTTCGGCCGCAGCCGGAGAGTGGCAAGGTGCTGGTGAAGGCGGACCGGCTGGTCCGCACGGCGGGAGAGGCGCGGAAATCAAACTAGAATTGGAGGTTGAGCTGCGTCCCGGCGCTCAGTCCGGCAGCTTTCCGTTCGGATGCTTGTGATACATCGCGATGCCGATAAAGCCGGCAAAGCCCATCACATTCAGCAGCAGTTCCATCCACGCCGGCATCAATGCCAACCTCGCTCACGGCATAGCTAATCATTGAGGTTGTGTTTTTGTTCCAGCGCTAACCGATGGTAGCTCTGCGCTATCGCATGGCTGGGGAACCCGAGCAGGCGTTTTGCTGCAACCATCCCATTGCCCCCGCGTTGGTCGACATAACCACGTGAGGAGGTTCCACATGAAAAGGACATTGGCAGTTTTGGCGACGGTTGCGACGGTTGGTGCGTCGATGGTGAGCGCGCCGGCGCAGGCGCGCGGTCTCGGCCCCGGCCTCGCATTCGGTCTGGCAGCCGGCGCACTCGCCGCCGGCGCCGCCGGCGCGTATGCATACGGCCCACACTACTACGGGCCCGGCTACGGTTACTACGGCCCGCGTTACGGCTACTACGATGACGGATACGCCTACTATCGCGGTCCGTATTATCGGCACCACTACTATCGCCACTACTGGTAGCGGCGACGAGCCCGGAGCACATCGCTCCGGGCTTTCTCAACTGCGTGTCATGATGTGATCGCGCGGATGCGCGTTGGCATCGATCGTCCGACGAGCGCACGCGGTCGGCGCGACATCAGGCGCTCTTGCGTTGCAATCCGCTCCAGACATTGCCGAGCGTGTTGTCGTAATATTCCTGTCGATCGCGCTCGAACTTCTGCTGTGTCGCCCGGAAGCTGGCAACGCGTGCGACGATCTCTTCGCGCTCGCGCGCGGCACTGTCTTTCTGATCGGCCATTGCCCATCCTCTTCGTCATGGTCCTATCCCCGGCGCGCATTGGCATCGGTGAATTGGGCGTCAATGCGGAGCAGACTTTGCAGGATTGTGATCAAGCCAAGGCAGCGGAAGAGGCAGCCGGCGAGGCCGTGGAAAGAGTGACCAAGCCGATGCGCCGGCGGAGCAGGTCGCCAGCGCAACCCGATCGCCGCGGCCTCACCGCCGATCGTGCGCGTGATGGTTGAGCTCGCAATCGCTCCGGCCATGCTATAGTCGCGGCCGGCCAACCGGATCATTCCCAGTGATTGCAAAAGATCTGCGCAGCGGCGTCGAGCAGCTCGGCAACATGATTGCCGAGGCATCGTCGATCGTGCCCTTCACCGGGGCGGGTATCTCCACCGAGTGCGGCATTCCCGACTTCCGCTCGCCCGGCGGGCTGTGGACGCGCAACCGGCCGATCCCATTCGACGAGTTCGTGGCCAGTCAGGAGGCTCGCGACGAGTCATGGCGCCGGCGCTTCGCGATGGAACCGACATTTGCGGCCGCCAAGCCAGGGCGCGGGCATCGTGCGCTCGCGTCGCTTTACCGCGCCGGCAAGGTTCCCGGCATCATCACCCAAAACATCGACAATCTGCATCAAGCGTCGGGCTTCAAGGCCGACGATGTCATCGAACTGCACGGCAACACCACCTACGCCCGCTGCATCGGTTGCGGCAAGGACTACGATCTCGCATGGGTGAAGCTCAACTTCGACAAGACCGGCGGCGCGCCGGACTGCGCGGCGTGCGGCGATCCGGTGAAGACCGCGACGATCTCGTTCGGGCAGTCGATGCCCGAGGATGCGATGCGTCGCGCGGCGGAACTCGCAAGGCAGTGCGATCTGTTCCTGGCGATCGGGTCATCGCTGGTGGTGTGGCCCGCCGCGGGCTTTCCGATGATGGCGAAGGAGAGCGGCGCGCGGCTCGTGATCATCAACAACGAGCCGACCGATCAGGACGACATCGCCGACCTGGTGATCCGGCATGACATCGGCGACACGCTTGGTCCTTTCGTAGGCAATTGACGCCCGATTGATTCGCGGCTGTGCAAGCCTGTTCATAGTTCCCGCAAGAATCGTTTTTTAGCTATGCCCGGCAAGCGGGAGTGTTATCTTTTGGTTGAGAGATTCGCGCAGCGTCCAAATGAGTTGGTCATGGAGAGCAGCGTGTACAGGGTGCGCCGCAACGTCGGCGCTCTGCATTTGATGTGTGGGGTCCGGGGTCATGGGGTCGGACGGATTTGAGTCCAAGAAGCTCGGCGGACCGCCGATAGGCGGAGTTGGGCAAAGCAGGATTGCACAAGGCGAGTACGGCAGCGCGCCGCGCGATCCGGCGCTGGATGCCTTCTCCGGTCTCGGCGACGCCGCGGCTAACCTCGTCGAAGTCTCCGGCGTCATCAAATGGTTCGACGCCTCGAAGGGATACGGCTTCATCGTCCCCGACAATGGCTGGCCCGACATCCTGCTGCACGTGACGGTGCTGCGGCGCGACGGCTACCAGACTGCGTATGAAGGCGCGCGGCTCGTCGTCGAGTGCGTGCAGCGCGCGAAGGGCTACCAGGCCTTCCGCATCGTCTCGATGGACGAGTCGACTGCGATCCATCCGGCGCAGATGCTGCCGCCGCGGACCCATGTCACCGTGACCGCGACCAGCGGGCTCGAGCGTGCACAGGTCAAGTGGTTCAACCGGCTGCGCGGCTTCGGCTTCGTGACTTGCGGCGAGGGCACGCCCGACATCTTCGTGCACATGGAGACGCTGCGCCGCTTCGGCATGACCGAGCTGCGTCCCGGCCAGTATGTGCTGGTGCGGTTCGGGCCCGGCTCCAAGGGCATGATGGCCGCCGAGATCCACCCGGAGACCGGCCCCTCGGCGCTGTCGTCGCACTGAGCCCCGAGCTGGACTCCCTGACGGAAACGTGAGCCGCGGGCGAGCCGTCAGGCCTCTGGCATTTGCCGCAATCATCGGGTTAGGGTCCGCCGGAAAATCTTCCCCGGTGTGAGTATTTGTCGATGAATTTCGATCGCATGGTTGGGCGGCTCCGCCCGTGGCTGCTGGCCTCCCTCATCATGATGTTCGGCGCGCTGCTGGCCCCGGCCGCGCAGGCGGCCAGCGTCCAGCCGCTCGAGATCGTCACCACGTCAGGCGTGCACGTCTTCTCCGTCGAAATGGCGACCACCGAGCAGGAGAAGGAGACC
>DASVOL010000080.1:0-16918 GCA_036383375.1 Bradyrhizobium sp.
TCCTCGCGCGTCTCGGCGCCGAACGACTTCACCACCGCGTTGCAGGTCAAGGCGTCGGCCAGCGTGCCGCCGACCTTGGTGTCCCACGCATTGGAGACGCGCGCGGCAGGCGCGACGTAGCGCACCTGGAACACCATGGTCATCGCGACATAGATCACCGAGCCTATGGCAATCACCGCACCGAGCGATGGCCAGTGCAACCCGAGCAGGATCATCGAGCCGAGCAGCACGACCAGCGACGGCAACAGCGCCATCAGGATGGTGTCGTTCAGCAGGTCGAGCGCCCACATGCCGCGCGTGATCTTGCGCACGGTGGAGCCCGCGAACGAGTTGGCGTGCCAGTCGGTCGAGAAGCGCTGCACGCGCATGAAGGCCTGCTGCCCGACATCGGACATCGTCTTCAGCGTGAACGGCACGATGGTCTGGATACCGACCAGCCGCAGCATCAGCGACAGCGCGCCGAGGCCGACGATGGCGCCGAACGCCAGCATCGCCGCATGGCGCGCGGCGGCATCGGTGGCGCCCGCAGTCAATGCGTCGACCAGATGGCCGGAGAACACCGGCATGAACAGGTCGGCCGCGGTCGCACCGAGGAAGCCCGCCGTCACGGCGAAGGCGCGCAGCGGCTGCTCCAGCCAATGGCGGAACACGAATGGCAGGACGATCCGGATCGCGGCCGGACGTTTGGTCGTCAGAGAGGTCATGGCACATTCCGGCCACGCTTCTGCAGCGCAAGCCGGCTCCATCTGGAGCGACAGGCGGACGGAGTCCGGCCGCTAATGTCGCTGGAAATTGTAGA
Source organism: Bradyrhizobium sp. (assembly GCA_036383375.1). Lineage (GTDB taxonomy): Bacteria > Pseudomonadota > Alphaproteobacteria > Rhizobiales > Xanthobacteraceae > Bradyrhizobium. Next base: position 800 of record DASVOL010000080.1, read on the forward strand.
TAACGTGTTGGGAAGTTTGGGTGATCGGGGATCAGGCCCGATCAGCGCCGGGAGCTAACGCGAAGCCGCGTCAAGCACCATCGAACGCGGGCGCGCGATCTGCGAAACAAACGACTTCATGCGCATCTCCCGGGTTCGAGTAAGGAATGCGCTGCTTATAAATGCATCACGCGCGATTGGCAAGATGACAAGCGCGTGAGTGCGTCAATGTGTCGATGATGCAACGCTCTGCACGCGACCGGGCGCACGCTGCGCGCGAATGCGATGCGCTCAATGCGCGTCGCCGCCGCCTGCGGTCATCGACGGCGGCTTGTTGACGAACAGCACCAGCAGGCTAAGGCCGACATAGAACAGCGACAGCATGAAGAAGGCGTCGCCATAGCTCATCACCTGCGCCTGGCGGTGCACGATCTGCGAGAGCTGCTTCATCGCCATGGTCGTCGCATCGCCCATGCCCTGCAGGCGCTGGGTGAAAGTGTTGAGGGTTTCGACCGCGGTCGCGTTGCCCCAGGTCACGCGGTCCTGCAGCCGCGAGATGTGCAGATCGGTGCGGTCGTTGAGCGCTTCGTTGATCAGAGCGAGCCCGACCGCGCCGCCGAGATTGCGCATCAGGTTGAACAGGCCGGAGGCGTTCTTGACGCGGTCCTGCGGCAACGTGGCGAGCGCGATGTTGTTGGTCGGCACCATCGCGCACATCATGCCGATGCCGCGCAGGATCTGTGGCACCAGGAGCTCGTAGAAATCGTACTCGCGGGTGATCCAGGTCATCTGCCAGGAGCCGAGCGCGAAGGTGACGAGGCCGAAGGCGATGATGTAGCGCAAATCGACCTTCTGCATGAGACGGCCGACCACCGGCGCCATGAAGAACATCGTCATGCCGGAGATGAACATGGTCTCGCCGATCATCAGCGCACTGTAGCCGCGGATCTCGGCAAGATAGCGCGGATAGACGTAAGTGAGGCCATAGAGCCCGATGCCGATGCAGAACTGCAGCACGCAGCCGACCGCGAAGTTGCGGTTGGAGAACGCATAGAGATCGACGATCGGCTCCTCCGCGGTCAGCACCCGCCAGAAGAAGGCGACCGCCGAGACGAAGCCGATCGCGGCGCAGATCGCCACCGAGGTGTCCTGCAGCCATTCATATTGCGGGCCTTCCTCGAGCACATATTCGAGCGAGCCGAGGAAGCCGCCCATGAAGATCAGGCCCCACCAGTCGAAGCGATCGAGCAGCGCGAAGTTCGGCTGGTCGAAATCGATCAGCGCCAGCACGCCGACGGTGATGATGACACCGGGCACGATGTTGATGAAGAACAGCCAGTGCCACGACATCAAATCGGTGATGTAACCGCCGACGGTCGGCCCAACCGTCGGCGCCAGCGTCGCGACGAGGCCGATGATCGGCGCCACGATGTAGAACTTGGAGCGCGGGAAGATGGTGTAGGCCGAGGCGAACACAGTCGGGATCATGCCGGCGCCGAGGAAGCCCTGCAGCGCGCGCCACAGGATCATCTGCTCGATCGAGGAGGCGAAGCCGCATAACAGGCTCGACACCGTGAAGCCGAACGCCGAGATCGCAAACAACAGCCGGGTGCCGAGCGCGCGCGACAGGAATCCCGACAAGGGGATCGCGATCACCTCGGCGATCAGATAGGCGGTCTGCACCCACGACACTTCGGTCGACGACGCCGACAGGCCGGCCTGGATCTCGGTGAGCGAGGCCGAGACGATCTGGATGTCCAGGATCGACATGAACATGCCGAACACCATGATGATGAAGGCGACCACCCGCTTGGGCTGGAGCCGCTCGGACTCCGAGGCGCCGGTCATCATCGAGGGCGAAGCAGTGGTCGCGTCGGCCATGGGCTCATCAGGCTCCGCGCTTCGAACCCGCGGTTCGAAGCATCAAGGCATCACTGCGGATGGATCATCATCGGCGCGTCGAGGTCGGTATCGGCGTCGGCATCGGCCGCGCCCTCTCGCGTGTCGACGGTGGTGTAGACCGACATGCCGGCGCGCAACATGCCCTGCTTGGCGACGCTGTTCGGCACCCGGATGCGGACCGGCAGGCGCTGCACGATCTTGGTGAAGTTACCGGTGGCGTTGTCGGGCGGCAGCAGCGTGAACACCGAGCCTGCCGCCGGCGAAATGCTGTCGACGATGCCGGTGAACTTGCGGAAGCCGTAGGCGTCGACCTTGATCGTCACCCGCTGGCCGGTGCGGATGCGCTTGAGCTGGGTCTCTTTGTAGTTGGCGTCGATGAAGACGCCGTCGAGTGGCACCACGTTGCCAAGCCGCTGGCCGACATTGATGTAGTCGCCGGTGTTGACCAGGCGGTTGGAGAAGGTACCGTCGACTGGCGCGCGCACCTTGGTGAAATCGAGATCGCGCTCAGCCCTGGCGAGCTGGGTCTGCAATTCGGCGAGCTGGGCGCGGGCCTCCGCCTGCTGCGCCTTGGTCACCTCGACATTGTCCTTGGCGGCATCATAAGCCGCCTGCGCCGAGCGCACCGCAGCCGCCCCCTGGTCGCGGCCGGCTTCGGAGACTTCGAAGGTGGCGCGCGAGGCAAAGCCCTTGGTGCTCAGCGCCTGCTGGCGATCGTAATCGAGATCGGCACGCTTCAAGCCGGCCTGCGCGGACACAAGCTGCGCCTGCGCCTGCTCGACCGCGCTGACCGCGGCGGCAACCTGGCGGCCGATCCGCTCGATCGTCGCCTGCTGGGTCCCGATCCTGGTGCGGGCTGCGTCGACCGCGATGCGATAGTCGCCGTCATCGATCCGGAAGATCACATCGCCTGCGCGCACCAGCGCGTTGTCGCCGGGCAGGATCGCCGCGATATGGCCCGCGACGCGCGCGCCGAGCATGGTGTTGTTGGCGCGAACATAGGCGTCGTCGGTCGAAATGTAGAAGCGCCCGACCATCAGGTAATAAGCGGCATAGCTGGCGGCGGCGAGCGCCAGCAGCACGAGCACACCCATCATCACGAATTTGCGCTTGCCGGACTTCGGCGCGGCGGCAGCCGGCGCCGTCTTCTCGGGCGCAGCAGCGGGCGGCGCCCCGGCGGGCCCCTTTTCGCCAGGCGCCTTGTCACCAGGACCCTTGTCGCCAGGACCCTTGGCTTCCTCGGCCCTTTTGGTTTCGTCAGTTCTGGCCTGCTCGCCGTGATCGGCCGATGCCTCGCGCGCCATCGCGTCCTCGGCCATCTCAGGCTCGGAACGAACAATGCGTGCAGCCTGATCCCGTGCTGCGGCCATAACCAAGGCTCCCCAGAAAAAATCTCGACGCCCGCAATGGCGGAAGAAGGGCCGTGCGGCGCATCGTCACTCCCACCAATATCATTGACCGAACGGTTCGGTCAATCTATATTCCCGCCCAGCGGATTATAAGGCTTCGATTCGTCCCGGACTGATTCCGGGTCGAGTTCTTTCGAGAGAAGCTAAATCAATGGTTGCAGCGCCCCCAAACCCCCTCCAGCTCGTCGTCGGCGACGAGGAGTCCTCGAAGCGCCGCCAGATCCTGGACGGCGCCCGCAAGGTATTCCTGGAGCTCGGCTTCGACGGCGCCAGCATGGGCGAGATCGCCCGCGCCGCCGCCGTCTCCAAGGGCACGCTGTACGTGTATTTCCCCGACAAGGCCGGGTTGTTCGCGGCGATCGTCGAGGAGGAAAAGCGCGAGCAGGGCAAGGTCGCCTTCAACTTCGATCCGGCGCGCGACGTCGACACCACCCTCCCCGAATTCGGCCGTGCCTATGTCGCGGTGCTGTGCCGGCCCGGCGGCGGCTCGGCAATCCGCACCGTGATGGCGATCGCCGAGCGGATGCCCGAACTCGGCAGCCGGTTCTACACCCATGTCATCGCCTATACGGTCGAGCGCTTCGCCGCCTATCTCGAGACGCGCGCCGCACTCGGCGAGCTCGTGATCGACGACTACGAACTCGCCGCCTGGCAGTTCATGCAGATGTGCCAGGCAACGCTGTTCCAGGCGTTCATCTTCCAGGCCAATCCGTCGCCCTCGCCCGAGCGGATCGCTGATGTCGTCGACAGCGCGACGCGCGTGTTCTTCGCGGCCTACCGGCCGAAGCAGGCGAATTGATCCCCGCCATCGCAGGATAAGCGAGCGGCGATCCAATCCGACGACTTCTTTTGGAAGTACCGCAACTTCGCGCTTGTCGCGCGGCGCCGCCTCGCGCGACAATTCCCTGGATGAACCGGCATATCGACCCAGATCAAATGTCCAGCGTGATGGCGCGGCTGGGGGACGCAGTGGTCGACCCGGCGGCGTGGACCGGCATCATGACGTCGATCTGCGAAGCGGTGGGCGCGACCGGCGCCGTGCTGCTGCAAAGCGACGTGCGGACCCCGGACGTGCCGCGCACCGCGTCGACCGAAGAGATGGTGCAGCACTACTTCGCACACAACTGGCATGAGCAGGATTCGCGCGCGCCAGGCATTCCGCGCGCAATGGCCGGCGAAGTGATCACCGATCAGGACTTCCTGACGCCCGAGCAGATCCGGTCCGATCCGATGTACAACGAGGTGCTGTATCCGTTCGGCTTCAAATGGTTCGCCGGCATCGGCTTCTGGGCCGACAGCGCACCGTGGGTGCTGACGTTGCAGCGCACCGGAGCGGAAGGACTTTTCGATACACGCGAGACGCGGCTGCTGGCGCAACTGGGTCCGCGCCTGACGGAGACCGCGACACTGTCGACTGTGGTCGGCCGCATCGCGCTCGCCTCCACCACCGGCATTCTCGACCGGGTACGGCAGCCGGCCGTCATACTCGACCGCGCGGGCCTCGTGATCGATCGCAACGAAGCCGCCGATGCCGGCTTCGACGCGGACATCAGGATCAGGGATCGCCGGCTGATCGTGCGCGACAAGGCGGCACAGGCACGGCTTGATCAAGTCGTCGATCTGATCCGCACCGCACCCGAGCGCGCGGCGCTGCCGATCGAGCCGATCCTGATCCGCCGTACGCACAAGGGACCGGTGGTGTTGCGGGTGTTGCCGGTCGACGGTGCGGCACGCAACGTCTTCCTCGGCGCGCGGGCGATGCTGGTCTTCGTCAATTTGACGCCACACGCGATGCCCGAGCCCGGCTTGATCGCGCAGGCATTCGACCTCACGCCGGCAGAAGCGCGGCTGGTGGCGCTGCTCGCGGGCGGCCTCTCGATCACCGACGCCGCCGACCGGCTCGGGATCGTTCGTGACACGGCACGCAACCAGTTGAAGTCGGCCTTCGCCAAAACCGGCACGCACCGCCAGCCCGAACTGGTCAGCCTCGTCCTGCGGATCGCCTGAGCATGGCGCCGCACCGGTGGGGCGCTTACCCTTCGAGACGCGCTGCGCGCGCCGTAGCGTCACGAGAGAGCGAGATTCGACTTAATCCACAATGATGGTTACCCGCCCGATTTCGCTCAGCACGGCCGGGCGTTGACCGCCGTACGCGCCGCTCGTGAGCACGGCCGTATACGATCCAGCGGCGCGATAGACGTGCGTCCGCCGAAAGCCGCGGATCGGTGAGATCGTGTCATCGGTCCGGCCGTCGCCGAAATCGAGCACGACCACCCCCTCCGGCATCCCCGGCCCCATGCCGGTGAAGGTCACCTCGAGCGGCGCGGCGCCCGAGATCGGCGAAGCGGCAAGAGCACTTGTCGCGTTCATCTGCGTCGTCGCGGTCATGTCGATCACACCAAGGGTGATTGCGGAGATAGCAAATATCGGCAAACGCCAAGTCATTTCGAACGTCCCGGTCGTCCACCCGCCGCAAGCAGATTGCGGCGGGTGGTTTTATGAATCAAGCCGCAGGCCGCCCTCCTCCGGCTCAGACCAGATGGAAATCGCCTGCGTGCGCTTGCAGCTCCGCCGCCTTGATCCCGGCAAAGGTGATCGTATCGCCGAACGCGTCCGTTATGACAGCGCCGGCGGCGGTATCGGCCGTGTGATTAAGTAGCATGTCGTTCACGCTGGCGAAGATCGACTTGTCGAGTTGCACGGCGTCATTGTGCGCAACGAAATCGGTGATCACGTTGGTGCCGAAATGCGGGCGGAACAGGAACGTGTCCGGCCCGTTGTTGCCGGTCAACGTGTCACCATCGCCGCCGATCAGCACGTCCGGGCCATTGCCGCCGATCAGGATGTCGTGCCCCGCCGAGCCGTCGAGCACGTCCTGGCCGTTGCCGCCGTTCAGTGTGGTATGGCTTCCGGCCTGGTAATCGACGCCGGGATTGAACACGACGATGCTCAGCGTCGACGACGCTGTTGCGCCATGCGGATCGGCAATCGTGTAGGCGAAGGTGTCCTGCGCGACGATCTGCGACGGCAAGCCCCCCTTGTTGGCGACGTAGACATAGCTGCCGTCGGCATTCAGCGTCAGCGAGCCGTAGGTGCCGGCGATGGTGTGCCCGACATTGCCGGCCGCCCCGTCCACGGCGCTGACCACCGAGTGACCCTGATCGTGAATGTCAGGATCGGTGTCGTTGGACAGCACACCGTGCGACGCGTCAACCGACAGAGTCGACTTCTTGGCCGTGCCGTTGCTGTCCGCGACCGCGATCGGCGCGTCATTGGCGCCGTTGATGGTGAGGACGACATCCTGGGTGACGGCCCCGCCATGCGCATCGTCGATGATGACGGGCACCGTGACGGTGAGGCTCTCGCCGACCGACAGGAAATCGAGATCCTTGTCGACGATGCTGTAACTCCAGTCGATCTTGCCTGCGTTGGTGTTGCCGGCCTCGGGCATGATCGTAAAGGCTGCCTCGAGCGAGGCGATCTGCGTCGGCGTGAGTTCCGACGTGTAGTCGTGCGTCGAGTCCTGCCAGGTCACCGTCTCGCCGGCGGTATTGATCGTCGCAGTCGGCCGGTCGTTGAGATCGGGATCGGTGAAGGCGATCGCGCCGGCGGTCGCATCCGGCGTCGAACTTCCGGTGACGCCGGGCAATTCGCTGATCGTCCCCGTCAAGTTGGACAGTGCCGGCACGACCGACACGGGATCATTGGCGCCGGTGAAGACGACCGTGATCTGCTGGGTCGAAGTGTCACTGACGCTCGAGCCGGTGTGGTGGTCGGCCACCGTGACGTCGTAGACCACGGTCAGCGTCTCGCCTGCCGCCAGGAAGTCCAGATTCTTGTCCGCCAGGTCGAACTGCCAGTTGAGCGTCCCGCTGGTGCCGTCGACGCCGATCGAATCGGTCAGCGCCGTTGCGAGGGCTGCCTGCGTCGCGAGCGGAATCGTGGCGCCGCCGGACCAGGTCGCGGTATCAAACGCCTCACTCGCGGTGTGGGTGTCGCCGGCATTCGCGTCGGTGAACGTCAGTGTGCCGAGAAGTTCCTGCAGCGAAGCCGAATTGGTGGTGTTGGCCAATTCGGTCAGCGGATGCGGCGATCCCGGATCGGGCGACAGCACCGGCGGACGGTTCAGCACCTCGGTCTCGTTGAATGTACCGTCGGCGAACTCGAATTTCTGGATGTTGGTGACGGTGTCGGTCCCGTCAGGTGACCCGCCGCGCTGGTCGGCGATCAGGATCGCACCGCTGCCGAGCAGGGTCGCGATGTATTGCAGCCGGGTGCCGCTGTAGACAACCGTATTGGTGCCGCCCCCGCCATCGATCGTGTCGTTGCCGCCATTGCCGCGAAGCACGTTGTCGGCGGCGTTGCCGACGATCGTGTCGTTGCCCGAGCCGCCATTGGCGTCCTCGATCAGCGACGCGGTCTCGGTCGGGTTGTTCGGATCGATCAACGCATTGGCGATGTTGCCGCGCGCAAAATACTCCGCGCCGCCCGCCCCGTTATTGCCGAGATCGGCACGCTGCGCGTGCGCCGCGCTGGTGTCCAGAATGGTCCAGGCGCCGGGATTGAGATCGATGGAGAGGTTGGTCGTGTAATTGGAGAAGTCGTAGGTATCGGTGCCGCCGCCATCCCACAGCGTCATCAGCACGAAATTGCTTTGCGGCGCGCCCTGCCCGACGCCATCGATGAACTCCTCGCCGGTGGTCGGGCTCCAGGTGTAGGTGGTGTTGCCGTTGTGCGCCGTGGCACCATAGTTCGCGCCGTACATGTACTGCAGTGCGGCGATGTCATCCTGCATGTAGGTGGTCGGATGATCGGGCGCGTTGTCGCCATTGGTCGCATTGTCGCCAGGAAACTGGCTGTAGGTCATCACTGAGTATTCGTAGGAATTGTGATCAGCCGGCAGCGCGGGAAACGTCACGCCGTGCCCGTCCTGCGTGATGTGGCCGTGCTTCAATCCGAGATTATGGCCGGTCTCGTGCATGATGCCGGCCGCATCCTGGAAGCTGCCGAGCACCGGATTGGTGTAGCCGCCGGTGACGAACCATGCGTCGCCTTGCGCGCCCATCGCGGAGAACGGCGCGTTGCCGTTGTAGCCCAGTTCGGGCGGATTGGCCTCCGCGGTGCCGGGCGCGTTGCCAGGCACGTGCAGTCCGGTGTGCTGGGCGACACTGCTGTCGTCGGTGTAGTCAATCTTGTCGGCATTGGCGTAGCGCAGCGTCGCGCCGGCGCTCGTCGTCTCGGTGAAGGTAAGATTGGTGAAACTTGCGACGTTGGCGAGCGCCGTACGCACCGCGGTCTGCTGTGCCGCGGTGAACGCGCTGAAATTGTCGATCTCCTGATAGCCGTATTCAGCGCTGCTGGTGGGAAACGAAAACGTCAGATTCTGCGCGCCGCCCGAACCCCACTCCCATCCCCAGAGTATGCCATCGATATCTGGATTGCCGGACAAATTAACAACTTGAGTCATGGGAAAACTCCGTTTTGGGTGAAATGAAAAACGTCCCCAATTCCGTTCAGTTGTCTTGCTGACGTGCGATGCGATCCTTTCTGCTGAGGGTGATTCCGATTTCGAAATTTGCGGCGCAAAGGCCGCTTGATCCGGGATTCACAAGCACCGCACCTGAAATCTGCGGCGGCGCGCGAGATTGTTAGGCTTGTGGCAACTACAAGTCAAACGTGTTTCTAACTATGACAAAACCATAAATTGTTAGACGAATTCGTCGAAAATTTTGTGCGTGGTCAAGCACCGTCTGTGGGCAGCCTCATTCTGTGAGGGTAGTGTGATCGTCACAAACAAGGAGGCACGGTCCGTGACTCCAATCACACGGGATCATCGCCGATGAGCGACCTCATCATCCGACATATGCGACCCGACGAGATCGCGCTCGCGATCGACTGGGCCGCGACGGAGGGATGGAATCCCGGTCTCGCCGATGCAGCCTGCTTTGCTGCCGAAGATCCGCTGGGATTTTTCATCGGCGAGCTCGACGGAGAGCCGGCCGCGGTGATCTCCTGCGTCAATTACGGTGCGCAATTCGCCTTCCTCGGCTTCTACATCGTGCGCCCGGATCTGCGCGGTCGCGGCTACGGTCTGAAGATCTGGAATGCGGCCATCGCGCACGCGCATCCGCGCGTGATCGGGCTCGATGGCGTGGTGGCGCAGCAGGCGAACTACCAAAAGTCCGGCTTCGCGCTCGCTTACGCCAATGTGCGCTACGGCGGCACGGTCGCCGCGGCGCCGTCTGCGCCGAACGCCGGCATCGTCGCGCTGGCCGAGGTGCCGATGGCGCTGGTCGAGGCCGATGACGCCACGGTGTTTCCCGCGCCGCGTCCGGCCTTCCTGCGCGCCTGGATCAATACATCAGGGCATGTCGGACGCGCGCTGATGCGTGGCGGCAGGCTGGCGGCCTGGGGCGTGATCCGTCCGTGCCGCACCGGCCGCAAGATCGGTCCGCTCGTCGCCGACGACCGCGCTGGCGCCGAGACCATCCTGTCCGCATTGCTTGCCAGCGCAGGCGGCGGCGACATCTTCCTCGATGTCCCCGCGGTCAACCGCGACGCCGTGGCGCTGGCGCAAGGCCTCGGGCTGTCGCCGGTGTTCGAGACCGCGCGGATGTACACCGGCGCGATCCCGCCATTGCGGATCGATCGCGTGTTCGGCGTCATGACGTTCGAACTCGGCTAGAGAAACCTCTGCGTTCAAATGACGCATGCTCGCGAACCCGGTTCCTGTGAAGCGGCTCATAACGCGATTATTCAATAGGGAAATACACCTCTGGTTGAGCGAGAGAGCCAGTTCGGCGCACTTCCGCGCGCTGCGCTCGTCCGCAACAGAAGGAGGTGTCGCATGGCGTTCCTGTTCTTCAATTTCCGCAGCATGGGCCTCAGCGAGGCGCTCGCCAATGTCGGCGAGCTCAAGGGCGTCGTCGCCAACACGCTGAAGCAGAACGGCTTCACCGATGTCGTCAATACCCAGTCGGAGGTCGCCGGCAACAAGAACGGCGTTCGCGTGTCGATCCTGCATCTGCACAATGTCGATCGGCAGTTCTGGCAGGTGTTCATGGCCGGCGGCGATACCGCGGCCACCAAGCAGACGCTCGACGACGTCGTGAACAAGGTCGAGCACCTCGCCTTCCTCTAGAGCTTCCGGTTCTGATCGAACCGGAGCTGTGGAGTCGTGCGAAATCCCCGCGGGCAAGCCGCGGGGATTTGCGCCCCCTAGTTCGCCGCGGCGTTGACTTTCAGCGCGGCGACGTTGTCCTGCTCCAACTCCTCGGGTAGCCCGGCGAAACGGCGCAGCGCCTTGGCCATCTTCACGCGGCCGGCGACGCCGGTGATGATGACGTCGACCATCACGAACGACGAGTGGAAGTGGCCCTGTGCCTTGAGCTGCTCGACCTTGACGCCGGCTTTCGCGAGCGCGTCGCCATAGGCGATGCCCTCGTCGCGCAGCGGATCGAACTCACTGGTTGCAATGAACGCCGGCGGCAGACCCTCGAGCTTGCCGCGCAACGGCGCGACACGCGGATCGGTGCGGTCGGCCGGCGAGCAATACAGGTCCCAGAACCAGAACATCAGCCCGCGGGTCAGGAAGTAGCCGACCGCGTTGTCGACATAGGACGGCCGGTCGAACGAGGAGTCGGTGACCGGGCAGATCAGCAGTTGGCCCGCGATCTCGGGCCCGCCGCGATCGCGCGCGAGCTGGCAGGTGACGGCCGCGATGTTGCCGCCGGCGCTCCAGCCGGCGACCAGCACCGGGCCCGCTTTGCCGCCGAGTTCGGCGGTGTGGGCTGCGATCCAGCGCGTCGCCGCATAGCCGTCCTCGGCCGCAGCCGGGAAGCGATGCTCGGGCGCGTGGCGATAACCGACGCTGACGATGATCATGCCGGTGCGCCGGCACAAATCGCGGCAGAACGGATCGTCCGACAGCTCGTCGCCGAGCACCCAGCCGCCGCCGTGGAAATACACCACGATCGGATGCGGCCCCGGCGTCGCCGGCCGGTAGAGCTTGTACGGCAGCGGACCCTCCGCGCCCTGCAGCACGCCGGTGCCGACCTCGCCGACCGGGCGGCCGGCAGGACGTCCCTTGTTGAACTCGTTGAGGAAGTCGCGCGCGCCCTGCGCGCCCATCGTCTCGATCGGCGGCAGGTTCATCTCACCGAGCATGTTGAGCACCAGCCGCACGTCCGGCTGCAAACGCACCACCTCGCCGTCATTGCACTGCTCGGCAACGCCGGGACCGGTGAGCTTGAAGCCGAGCATGCCGCGGCCGACCACCTCGTTGCAGATGCTGCGATACGGACCGACGCCGCCGGTATAGGGCATCACGCCCTGCGGCTTGCCGGGTACGTTGGCACCCGTGTACCAGGTGTTGGCGAGCCGATGCAGCGTCAGCGTCGCGCAATCGGCCATGTGCCGTTCCCAACCGGCCTGCGCGGTCTCCGTTGCTTCCATCGTGGTGAAGCCGGCGTCGCGCAACGCGGCGATGCGGTCGACCACCCAGTCGACATGCTGCTCGATCGAGACAGCCATGTTCGACAGCACCGACGGGCTGCCGGGTCCGGTGATCATGAACAGGTTGGGGAAACCCGCGACGGTGACGCCGAGATAGGTCTGCGGTCCGTGCGCCCAGACATCCGACAGCGACTTGCCGCCGCGGCCGGAGATCGGATGCACCGCCATGATCGCACCGGTCATCGCGTCGAAGCCGGTGGCGAACACGATGACGTCGACATCGAAGCTGCGCGTGTCGGTCGAGATGCCGCCGGCCGTGATCGCCTTGATCGGCTCCTGCCGCAGATTGACCAGCGTCACGTTCGGGCGATTGTAGGTCGCATAGTAGTTGGTATCGAGGCAGGGACGCTTGGCGCCGAACGGATGGTCGTGCGGGGCGAGCGCCGCGGCCGTCTCCGGATCCTTGACCACGGCACCGATCTTCTCTCGGATCAGATCGGCGACCAGCCGGTTGCCGTCGACATCGACCGCCTGGTCGGCCCAGAGCTGGGACAGGATGTGGACGAGGTCGCCCGCCGCCCACGCCTTCTCGAACCGCTCGCGGCGTTCGGCGTCGCTCAACTGCCAGCTCACCACGGTCTGCTGCGGATACGGCACGCCGGCCATCGACCAGCGCGCCTGCTCGCGATAGGCCGCACGATCAGTCTCGAAGAAGCTCTTGCGATCCTCCGGCGCCGGACCGTTGCCGGCCGGCAATGCGAAGTTCGGCGTGCGCTGGAACACGGTGAGTTGCGATGCCTGCTCGGCGATCAACGGGATCGACTGAATGCCGGACGATCCGGTGCCGATCACCGCGACGCGCTTGCCCTTGAGGTCGACGCCCTGATGCGGCCAGCGGCCGGTGAAATAGATCTCGCCCTTGAAATCCTTGACACCGTCGATCTCCGGCGGCTTCGGCGACGACAGACAGCCGGTCGCCATGATGTAGTAGCGGCACGAGACATTGGCGCCGTTGTTGGTCGATATCTGCCAGCGCGACGTCGCATCATTCCAGGTCGCCTGCGTCACCTTGGTGCCGAAGCGGATATCGCGGCGCAGATCGTAGCGGTCGGCGACGAAGCCGAGATAGCGCAGGATTTCCGGCTGGGTCGCGTATTTCTCCGACCAGGTCCACGCCTGATCGAGCTCGGGATCGAACGTGTAGCTGTAATCGATGGTCTGGATGTCGCAGCGCGCGCCGGGATACCGGTTCCAGTACCAGGTGCCGCCGACATCGGCGCCCTCTTCGAGCGCAATCGCCGAGAAGCCCGCCTTGCGCAATCGATGCAGCAGATAGAGACCGGCGAAACCGGCGCCGACGACCGCGACGTCGACCTGCTGCGTGGTTCCGCTGTGCGTGGAGTCCGAAGCGCGTGCTGCAACTGCTGCGTCTGGCATGCCATTCCTCCCGTATGTTTTGATTTGACGGAAGGCTAGCCCTGCGCTTTCAGTTTGTCATCACGACAAACGCAATCTGAGGTCGCCGCAATTATGGCGTGCGCGGCCTGGAGCAAGATGCGTAGCGTGTGGACGCAAGTGCTGCGCTAGCACGCTGCGGCGAGGTCTCGTCAGAAGCTAGCGCTCGAATCCAGACGCGTCACCCTGAGGTGGCCGCTTCTTCAGCGGCCCTCGAAGGGTCGACGGCCCGACTGTGGCCGTGCATCCTTCGAGGCTCGCTCCGCTCGCACCTCAGGATGACGGGTTCGCGATTGCGTTCTACACCGACCGCATCAAACCGCCGTCGACGCGGATGTTCTGGCCGGTGATGTAGCCCGCGCCGTCGGAGACGAGGAAGGCAATCGTCGCCGCGATCTCCTCCGCCTTGCCGTAGCGCTTCATCGGCACGCTGTCGCGGCGCGCGTCGGTTGCCGGCAGGCTGTCGATCCAGCCCGGCAGCACGTTGTTCATGCGGACGTTGTCGGCGGCGTAGCTGTCGGTGAACAGTTTTGTGAACGCGGCGAGCCCGGCGCGGAACACCGCGGAGGTCGGAAACATCGCACTCGGCTCGAAGGCCCACGCGGTGGAGATGTTGACGATCGCCCCAGACTTCTGCGCCTGCATGTGAGGTGCGACGAGACGTGTCGAGCGGATCACGTTCATCAGATAGACGTCGAGGCCGGTGTGCCACTGCTCGTCGGTCAGTTCCAGCACGCCCGCGCGCGGACCGTGGCCGGCGCTGTTGACCAGCGCATCGATGCGGCCCCAGCGCGCCATCACGTCGTCGACGGCGCGCTTAAGATCATCGTTCGAACGGTTCGAGCCGGTGAAGCCGATGCCGCCGAGCTCGGCGGCGAGCGCCTCGCCCTTGCCCGACGACGACAGGATCGCAACGCGAAATCCATCCGCGGCGAGCCGCCGTGCCGCCGCGGCTCCCATGCCGCTGCCGCCTGCGGTGACGAGTGCGACCTTCTCTGTTGTCATGATCGAGACCCCATTGATGACGAACCTGAAGCAAGGTCTATCATCAGGGATCGCGCAGCGCGACAGGCGGCCCGCCGCGCGGTGTCACCCTACTTCCGGAACACCTGCTTCGAACCGGCGTCGAACCTCGCGACCGGCCGGTCCAACTGCCACAGTTCGATATCATGGCGGTCGACAAGACGGCCGGCCGATGTGACGGCTGCATCGTCGTCGCTGCAATCCATGTTGACCACGCCGATGGAGCGGCTGTGCGGTCCGACGATATAGGCGCGATAGGTCGTCATCTTCGTTCTCCGGCTGTTGCGGCGAAGATGAGCGCGAGCACGTATGAATTCGAGAAGAACCGCGACGAGATCTTATAAAGACGGAATAAGCGCCCGCCGCGAACAGCCCACCAGGCCCGGCAAGCCGCTCGGGACTGCCGTCAAGCCGGCGCGCCGTTCTTGAGCAGCTTGGTCACGGCCGCGACCAGCTCGTCCGGCGAGAACGGCTTGTTGAGCAGCACGCTGTCCGGCACGCCCCGGGTCGGCCACTCGTCGCCGCCACCGCCGGTGATGTAGAGCACCGGGAATGACGGATCGATCTCGCGGGCGCCACGCGCCACGCGCCAGCCGTCGAGCCGGCCGAGCAAGCGAATGTCGGTCACCAGCGCGCTGTATTTGGTGCGGAACGCCTTCAGCAGCGTCAGTGCTTCCTCACCCGAGCCCGCGATCGCCGGCTCATAGCCGCCGTCCCTCAGGGCGTCCTCTACCATCATCTGAAGATCACGATCGTCTTCGATGACGAGAATGATCGGCACGTCTTGCAAAGCTATCCCCCAGAAATCAGCCGGGTGCACCCGGCTCCGCGAGCATATGCAGCAAATAGTGGCTACCGTTTGCACGGCATCCCCAGTAATAATACGGGTATCAGACGCGTCCTATTCGTCGGCGAATTCGTCTTCTTCGTTGACGCCCGCTTTACCCCGCGGAGCCGGCTTTCTGCCGCCAAGCGATCCTGTGACATAAGGTTCGCGCGCTGCATAGGGGCTACGGCCGCCGGCGCGTGCCGCGACCTCTTCGCCGGAGACGGCAGCGGGCTGGCAGATCAGGCGCCGGCTGGCCCGGCGCATCAGATCCACATGGATGTGGTCGTAGTGATAGACGTTGGAACCCGGCGCCAGCACGGTGGTGAATTGCTGGCAGGCGGCGGCCTGGACATCGCGCAGAAAACCCTGCTCCTCGGGCAGGCCCTTCCAGCCGTCCTTCACCGAGATGCGCCGGCCGTCGGAGAGCGTGAAGGCCGCAATATCGAGCGCATTGCCGAAGGCGTGCTCGGAAATATGCGCGTGCGAATTGCCGTTCATGCCGCGGCAGGAATAGGCCGAGATTTGCTTGATCTCGACGACGCGCGCACCGAACCAGCGCTGCGCCGCCGGCTGCACGGAATCGGCGAGCCAACGCTCCAGCACCGAGACGATCGGACATGCCAACGTTGCGGCAGGCTTTACCGCAACCGGTCCGACCGTCATCACCGAATTGCCGTTCGACGGGCCGAGCCGCGGCGGCGGCGCCGCGCCGGAAGGCTGCTGGGAATACGGCGCAGGTGAGTAAGGCGCGGCCGCACCCTCGCGCTGCGGATTACCGGATAGGCCCGGATAATAAGGTCGCTCGCGGCTCGCATCGGGCGAGCCATCCGGCGGCAAGTCGATCTCGCCCTGCTGCGGCGGAACGCCGGGCGCCGATAGCGACACCGGTCCGCTCGGCTGGCTGCCATAGTTCGGCTGGCCGACGGCCTGTTCGGAATACGGCGCCTGCGCGGGCGGCGGGCCCGGCTGACGATTGATCGGCCAACGCGGCTGGCTGCCGACCGACGCCGGCGGACGCAGGCTGTCGTCGGCAAATCCGTAGGCCGAACTGGCTTCGCCGAGCGCGGC
>DASVOL010000081.1:0-11656 GCA_036383375.1 Bradyrhizobium sp.
ATCCGATGGGCTGTTTCGGCCCACCGGTTTCGCCTATCTTGGGGCCTCCATATCCAGGCCGGACGTCTGCCCTCCAGTTACGGAGCCCTTGCGTATCATGACCGAGACCATTTCCTCCCTGCCGAACGGGCAGCGCGCGCCAAAAACGCCGAAAATCTCCTTCGAGTTCTTCCCGCCGAAGACCGAGGAGATGGAGCGCAGTCTCTGGGAGACCATCAATCGCCTGGCGCCGCTGACGCCGAACTTCGTCTCGGTGACCTACGGCGCCGGCGGCTCGACCCGCGAGCGCACCCATTCCACCATCAGCCGCATCCTGCGCGAGACCGATCTGCTGCCGGCCGCGCATCTGACCTGCGTCAGCGCCTCGCGCGGCGAGATCGACGAGATCGTCGACCGCTATCACGAGGTCGGCGTCCGCCACATCGTGGCGCTGCGCGGCGATCCGCCGGGCGGCATCGGCACGCCCTACTTCACCCATCCCGACGGTTACCAGAGCTCCGCCGAGCTCGTCGCCGCCATCAAGAAGCGCCACGCCGACATCGAGATCTCGGTGTCCGCCTATCCCGAGAAGCATCCGGAAGCCGCGGACTTCGACGCCGACATCGACACGCTGAAGGCCAAGGTCGATGCCGGCGCGACGCGCGCGATCACCCAGGTGTTCTTCGACAACGACCTCTATCATCGCTACGTCGACCGGGTGCGCGCACGCGGCATCGAGATTCCGATCGTGCCGGGCATCATGCCGATGCACAATTTCAAGCAGGCCCGCAATTTCGTGACCCGCGCCGGCACCAGCGTGCCGGATTGGCTCGCCGAGAAATTCGAGGGCCTCGACAACGATGCCGAGACCCGCAAGCTGGTCGCAGCCACCGTCGCCGCCGGCCAGGTGCAGAAGCTGTTCAAGCACGGCGTCGACACCTTCCACTTCTACACCATGAACCGCGCGGACCTCGTGTTCGCAATCAGCCACCTGCTCGGCATCCGGCCGACCGGTGCCCAAAAAGCTGCCTGACCCAGAAAGCGATCAATGTCCGTTCCGGTTTCTCCCAAGCGTAATGCTTTGCTCGCGGCTGCCCGCGAGCGCATCCTGGTGCTCGACGGCGCCATGGGCACGATGATCCAGGGCCTGCAGTTCGACGAAGCCGCCTTCCGTGGCGCGCGCTTTGCGGACTTCCACCGCGACATCAAGGGCAACAACGATCTCCTGATCCTGACCCAGGCTGAGGCGATCACGGACATCCACGCCGCCTATTTGCGTGCCGGTGCCGACATCGTCGCGACCAACACCTTCTCCTCGACCTCGATCGCGCAGGCCGACTACGACATGTCGGACCTCGCCTATGAGCTGAACCTGCAGGGTGCGCGGCTGGCGCGCACCGCCGCCGAACGGGTCAGCGCCGAGGATGGCAAGCCGCGCTTCGTCGCCGGCGCGCTCGGCCCGACCAACCGCACCGCCTCGATCTCGCCCGACGTCTCCAATCCCGGCTATCGCGCGGTGACCTTCGACGATCTGCGCAAAGCCTATGGCGAACAGGCCAAGGGCCTGTTGGACGGCGGCGCCGACCTGCTGCTGGTCGAGACCATCTTCGACACGCTGAACGCCAAGGCGGCGCTGTATGCGATCGCCGAGATCATCGAGGAGCGCGGCATCGACGTGCCCGTGATGATTTCCGGCACCATCACCGACAAGTCCGGCCGCCTGCTCTCCGGCCAGCTCCCGGAAGCGTTCTGGCATTCGGTGCGGCACGCCAAGCCGATCACGATCGGCTTCAACTGCGCGCTCGGCGCCGAGGATCTGCGCGCGCACATCGCCGATATCGGCCGGGTCGCCGACACGCTGGTCTGTGCCTATCCGAACGCCGGCCTGCCCAACGAGTTCGGCCAGTATGACGAGACGCCGGACTACATGGCGCGGCTGATCGGCGAATTCGCCGCTGCCGGCCTCGTCAACATCGTCGGCGGCTGCTGCGGCACCACGCCCGACCATATCGCCGCGATCGCCAGGGCCGTCGCTCCGCACAAGCCGCGCGTGGTGCCCGAGATCGAACCGCGGCTCAAGCTCTCGGGCCTCGAGCCGTTCACGCTGACCGACGCGATCCCGTTCGTGAATGTCGGCGAGCGTACCAACGTCACCGGTTCGGCGCGCTTCCGCAAGCTGATCACCGCCGGCGACTACACTGCCGCCCTGCAGGTCGCGCGCGACCAGGTCGAGAACGGCGCCCAGGTCATCGACGTCAACATGGACGAGGGCCTTCTCGATTCCGAAGCGGCGATGGTGACGTTCCTCAACCTCGTCGCCGCCGAGCCCGACATCGCGCGGGTGCCCGTGATGGTCGACTCCTCGAAATTCCACGTCATCGAAGCCGGCCTGAAGTGCATCCAGGGCAAGCCGATCGTGAACTCGATCTCGATGAAGGAAGGCGAGGACAAGTTCCTGCACGAGGCGACGGTCGCCAAGCGTCACGGCGCCGCCGTGGTGGTGATGGCGTTCGACGAGACCGGCCAGGCCGACACGTTCGCGCGCAAGACCGAGATCTGCAAGCGCGCCTACGACCTGCTGGTCAACCGGCTCGACTTCCCGCCCGAGGACATCATCTTCGATCCGAACATTTTTGCGATCGCGACCGGCCTCGAGGAGCACAACAATTACGGCGTCGACTTCATCGAGGCGACGCGGTGGATCCGGCAGAACCTGCCCGGCGCCCACATCTCCGGCGGCGTCTCCAACCTCTCGTTCTCGTTCCGCGGCAACGAGCCGGTGCGCGAGGCGATGCACTCGGTGTTCCTGTATCATGCGATCCATGCCGGCATGGATATGGGCATCGTCAATGCCGGGCAGATGATCGTCTATGACGACATCGATCCCGAGCTGCGCCAGACCTGCGAGGACGTGATCCTCAACCGCGACCCCGGCGCCTCCGAGCGGCTGCTGGCGCTTGCCGAGAAATTCCGCGGCAAGGAGAAGCAGACCAAGGAGCAGGATCTCGCCTGGCGCGAATGGCCGGTCGAGAAGCGGCTGTCCCACGCGCTGGTGCACGGCATCACCGAGTTCATCGAGGCTGATACCGAGGCGGCGCGCCAGAACGCGACGCGGCCGCTCGACGTCATCGAGGGCCCGCTGATGGCCGGCATGAACGTGGTCGGCGACCTGTTCGGCGACGGCAAGATGTTCCTGCCGCAGGTCGTGAAGTCGGCCCGCGTGATGAAGCAGGCGGTCGCCTATCTGATGCCGTTCATGGAGGAGGAGAAGGCGCGCAACCTCGCCAACGGCATCACCGGCGGTCGCAACGCCGCGGGCAAGATCGTGCTCGCGACGGTGAAGGGCGACGTCCACGACATCGGCAAGAACATCGTCGGCATCGTGCTCCAGTGCAACAATTTCGAGGTCATCGACCTCGGCGTCATGGTGCCCGCCAACAAGATCATCGAGACCGCGAAGGCCGAGGGCGCCGACATCATCGGCCTGTCCGGCCTGATCACGCCCTCGCTCGACGAGATGAGCTTCCTCGCCGGCGAACTGGAACGGCAGGGCATGAACGTGCCGCTGCTGATCGGCGGCGCCACCACGAGCCGCGTGCATACCGCCGTGAAGATCGACCCGAACTATCCGGGCGGCCCGGTCGTGCACGTCAATGACGCGAGCCGCGCCGTCGGCGTCGCCTCCTCGCTGCTGTCGGCCGAGAAGAAGCAGGCCTATGCCGCCGAGGTGCGCGCCGAATACGCAAAAATCTCGACGGCGCATTTCCGCGCCCAGGCCGACAAGAAGCGGCTGAAGCTGAACGACGCCCGCGCCAACAAGGTCGCGATCGACTTTGCGGCAGTGCCGCCGAAGAAGCCGGCCTTCTTCGGGCTGAAGAGTTTTGACGCCTACGATCTCGCTGAGCTCGCCGACTACATCGACTGGACCCCGTTCTTCCAGACTTGGGAGCTGACCGGCCGCTTCCCGGCGATCCTCGACGATCCCAAGGTCGGCGAAGTCGCCCGCTCGCTCTATGCCGACGCGCGCAAGATGCTCGACACGATCATTCAGGAGAAGTGGTTCACGGCGCGGGCCACCATCGGCTTCTGGCCGGCGAACGCGGTCGGTGACGACATCGAGGTCTACGCCGACGAGAGCCGACGCGAGAGGATCGCGACCTTCCACACGCTGCGCCAGCAGTTGGAGAAGCGCGAGGGCCGCTTCAACGCCGCGCTGTCCGACTTCGTCGCGCCAAAGGAGACCGGCGTGCCCGACTATATCGGCGGCTTCGTCGTGACTGCCGGGATCGGCGAGGATGCGGTCGCCGACCGCTTCAAGAACGCCAATGACGATTACTCCTCGATCCTGTGCAAGGCGCTGGCCGATCGTCTCGCGGAAGCCTTTGCCGAGCGCATGCACCAGCGCGTGCGCAAGGAGTTCTGGGGCTATGCGCCCGACGAGACGTTCTCGGCGGACGAATTGATCCTCGAGAAATATGACGGCATCCGCCCCGCGCCGGGCTATCCGGCGCAGCCCGACCACACCGAGAAGCGGACGCTGTTCGCGCTGCTCGATGCCGAGAACACGTCCGGCGTGAAGCTGACCGAGAGCTACGCGATGTGGCCGGGCTCGTCGGTCTCGGGCCTGTATTTCTCGCACCCCGAAAGCTTCTATTTCGGCGTCGGCAAGATCGAGCGCGACCAGGTCGAGGACTATGCCGCGCGCAAGGCCATGACGGTCGCCGAGATCGAGCGTTGGCTCGCGCCGGTGTTGAACTACATCCCCTCGCAGGACGGCGCCAAGGGATCGGCGATCGCGCCGGCCGCGACGCCCGCCAATGACGAGGAACTGGCCTCGCATCCGCAGGGCTGCACCTGCGCGGTGCACATGGCCTGGCGGAAGAAGAAGGTGGGTGCGGGGTAACTCTTCCGCCCTCCCCTGGAGGGGGAGGGTGAAGCATCATTGCCTCTCCGAGACGTGTCATCGCCGGGCTTGACCCGGCGATCCATCTTCAAGATTCTCGCGAAGATTGATGGATGCCCGGGTCAAGCCCGGGCATGACATGAGGAGTTCGCCCCATGCAGTTCTTCTCCTTCTGGCGATCGCTGGCGAGCTTTCGGGTACGGATCGCGCTCAATCTGAAGGGTGTGCCGACCGAAATCGTGTTCGTCGACATCGATGCGGACGCGCATCGCGCCGATGCCTATCGCAAGATCAATCCGCAGATGGCGCTGCCGGCACTGGTGACCGACGACGGCACGGTGCTGTTCCAGTCGCTCGCGATCATCGACTATCTTGACGAGACCTACCCGACCCCGCCGCTGCTGCCACCAGATGCGCTCGGCCGCGCCCGGGTGCGCGGGCTGGCGCTGATCGTCGCCTGCGAGGGTCATCCGCTGCTGACCCCGCGGGTGCGCCGCTATCTCGACCGCGAACTCGATCTGCGCGACAGCCAGCAGAGCGCCTGGCGGCGGCACTGGACGGTCGAGACGCTGGCGGCGCTCGAGGGCCACCTCGCCGGCCACAAGGCTACCGGCCAATTTTGTCACGGCGATGCGCCGACGCTTGCCGACATCTGCCTGGTCGGCCATGTCACGGCGGCAATCAACCAGCAGATCAGCCTGTCGCCCTGGCCGACCGTGAAGCGCATCCACGACACCGCGATGGCGCTGCCGGCGTTCGCCAAGGCGCATCCGTCAGCGCAGCCGGATACGCCCGAGGCGATGCGGGCGAAGTAGTGGGCGGGCGGAAGCGCCGCGACGCGTAGGCAGAGGCGCAGATGTGGGCGCAGTTCTCTCCCCACCGTCGTCCCGGCGAAAGCCAGGACCCATAACCACAGGGTCGTGTTGTTGAAGAGGGCTGTGGCCCCGGCGTCGCGCAACAATCACCTTCGGTGGTTGTGGATCCCGGCCTGCGCCGGGACGACGCTGAGTGTGTGGCGCGGGTTACGAGTCATCCCCTAACCGCTCGGCGGCGCCAGCGGCTGCACGATCTCCTGGAACGGCGGCAGCGCTTCGCAGCGCGCGGCGTGGGCTTGCAGCGCCGGATAGCGCGCACCGAACAGATGCGGATGCGCTTCGCCGGTGAAGCGCAGCGCGCAGGCCACCGCGACGTCGGCGTGGCCGACGCGATCACCCAGCCAATACGGCGTCTCGACCGCCGCGCGCTCCTGCTCCAGCACCGCGAGCACGCCGGCAATCTGCGCCTCGCAGCGCTCGACCCAGAGCTTCAGCTGCTCCTTGCGCAGCACCCGCTCGTAGACCAGGCTCACCGCCTTGTCGGCGAGCCCGGTCGCCAGCGCCGTGATGCGCAGATGCTTGCGCCGTGCGGGCCCCGAACGTGCAATCATCGCCCGCTCCGGCCCGACCAGTTCGTCGAGATAATCCAGGATCGCGCCGCTCTCGATCAGCGCCTCGCCGTCATCGAGCACCAGCGTCGGCACCCGCCGCACCGGATTGTAGGCCGCGACCTTCTCCGCATCGCTGAAGGTCGACCACGGCTTGTGCTCGAACGGCAATCCATAGAGCCGCAGCGCGATCGCGGTGCGGCGGACAAAGGGCGAGTCGTACTGGCCGATCAAAAACATCTGTCATCTCGTCGGTCGCCCGCGGCAGGCCGTGGCCGCGAAAGCAGGGCTTTCGAAGGTCGGGCGGCCAGGCCGGGTCAGAGGTTGCACTTTGCACCATCCTAGATGGCTTGCGCTGCGTTGCAACCGGATCATGATCCGGTTGCCTCATGAGCTACCCGATCACCGGCACGTGCCTCGCCGCATCGCGCGGTAGTTTGCCGTCGAGCCTCGGATCATCAGCCACCTCGATCTGCCGCTTGAACGCACGGAAGCCGGAGCGCTGGTAGAATGCGATCGCGGAGGGATGATCAAAGGTGCAGGTGTGCACCCAGACGCGACTGACGTCGCGCGACCAGGCGATCTCGAGCGCGCGGTTCATCAGGAAGCGCGCGGCGCCGGTGCCGATCAACTTTGCGGTGACACCGAAATAGAGCAGCTGGCATTCGCCTGATACGCTGAAATCGAGTTCGAGCAGGCCTTCATCTCCGCCGTCGACGACAAGCCCATAGAGCTCGACGCCGGGCGCGTGAATCCGCGCGCCGAGATCGGTGTCATCGAGCCCCGTGCGGGTGAACCACAGCCATTCCTCGCCGACGCGGCGGTAGAGATCGCGGTACCAGTCGAGCGCCGGCGGCTCGACCTTGCGCAGGCGCCACGCGCCCGGCGGATCGTCGCGCCGGGGCGGACGCGCGGTCATTTCCAGATGCGTGACGACAGCGGCGATCTTGCCGTGGGGGATATCGGAATAACCGTCAGGCAGCAGCATCGCGCGACCTTTGTTTCCATACGATCAGCGGGAAATATCCGCATGTCGCGGCAGATGCAATGCAACGCCGCGTAACAATGTTACGGATTTGTCAGTCGGTGTTTTGGCGAATCAGGCGCTCGATGTGGAGAGGCCACCGGAGCAACGACCGTGTCGCGCCATCACACGCTGCCGCCGATCATCACTACGCCGCCCCCACCGAAGCCGAAGCCTACGCGGCGCCGGCGCGGCATCGGCTACGCTTATGGCGCGAGCGCCGCTGATGAGGCCGTGGACATCGAGGACGGCGCAGCGGGACGCAGCGCTGCCGTGCTTCCGCGGCATGCGCGCCCGGTTGAGGCGACCGAGCGACGCACGCCGTCACCGAACGGCAAGCTCAGCGACGATACGCTGCGCGCGATGCTGGAGGTGCAGGAGAAGCAGGCGAAGTAGCCAAAGCTGCGTACCACACACTCGCTGTCGTCCCTGCGAAAGCAGGGACCCATAACCACCGGATTGAGTTGCTAAGGCGGGCTGTGGCCCCAGCGCCGCAAAACAATTTGCATTCGTGGTTATGGGTCCCGGGTCGCGCTTCGCTTGCCCGGGACGACAGTGAGTTTTTGGTGCTGCCTTGAAGTGACCTCCCCTCACCTCGGCGTCAGCGAGATCGCCTCGGCGGTTGCGGCTTCCACGGCCGGGCGGCTGTAGAGCAACGGGACATATTGGCCGGTGGCCCAGAGCGGCGCGAGGTCGCGGTAGTGGCCGCTGAAGGGATCGCCGGATTGGCCTGGTGTGTTGATGGTGCGGCTTGCATCCCAATTGCCGACATCGAGCACCATGCGGAACGAGGCGCCCGCGGTGAGATGATAGTCGGAGCGGCGATAGGTGGCGGCACGCGGCACATTGGCGGCACCGCCATAGGCGAGCGGGCCGACCGACATCTGCGCCGCGGTCGCCTTGTCGGCGAGCGGCATCAGCGCGTGGTCGAACTTGGCGACATGCAGGCGGCCCCAGCGCCAGGTCGACGCATCGCCTCCGAGCTTGCCGGCGACGTCGGCAACCGCCTCGCCGAGGCTGTCGCGCAGCACGCGGTCTCGTCCGCCGGCGGGATCGCTGCCGAGCGCGGCGTCGGGCTTTTCAAGATAATCGACGATGGCGGAGATGCTGGAGGCTTCCGGCGCGATCAGCTCGGCCGCCTTCGGTGCCGTGGTCTTGAGCAGCACCGGGCCGAGATGGCTTGCGATCCAGACCTCGTAGACCGCGGCCGCCGCGCTGTCCTCAGCGTCACGCGCGTCCCACGCCTTCAGGAGATCGAGGCCCTTCTTGACGTTGGCGTCGTCAGACGTGAGCGGCTTCAGCAGCGCGACGAGGCGCCGCGCCAGCATGCCGGTGTCGTCGTTCTGCAACGCCATCGCATCCGCCAGCGTCACCTTGCTGTTGGCCTGCAGCACCTCGGTGATGCGCTGCCAGCGCGCGCTGTCGGACCATTCGAAGCCGACCCTGCGCTCGTTGACCGGATAATCCGCCGGCAGGTTCATCTGGTTGGCGGTGGCGATGAAGCCCTGCTTCGGCTGGTACAGCTTCGGCAGCTCGTCGAGCGACAGAAAACCCTGCCACTCGTAGCGGCCGTCGCCGGGCACCGGCATCAGGCCATCGAAGCTGGTGCGGCGCGGCGTCTTGCCGGCGGCGACCCAGCCGATATTGCCTGACGTGTCGGCATAGACCTGGTTCTCCGACGGCGCGCCCCAGCGCCGCATCGCGCCGAGAAAGCCGTTCCACGACTTCGCGGTCATGTAGTCGGACGAGCCGAAATAGGCCGAGGTGCCCGGCTCGAACCAGATCGAGCGCACGGCGAAGGCGTGCTTCTTGTCGGCGTCGACAAAGATCACCGGGCCATGACGGGTGAACTTCAGCTCGAGGTCGCGGTCGGCTTCGCCCTTCACCGCCTCCTTCTCGTGCACGATGCGCATGTCCTCCCAGCCGGTGCCGTAGCGGTACTGGTTCGGATTGTCAGGGTTGAGCTCGTAGACGTAGAGGTCTTCCTGGTCGACGTTGAAGATGGTGAGGCCGAAGGCGATGGTGTCGTTGTGGCCGATCGAGATGCCCGGCAGCGCCGGCTCGCCGGCACCGATCACGGAGATGCCGGGCGCATTGAGACCGACGATGTAGCGCAGCGACGGCACCGAGTGCTCGCGATGCGGGTCGTTGGCGAGGATTGGCCGTCCGGTCGCGGTGCGCGATGCGGCGATCACCCAATTGTTCGAGCCGATGGTGTCGCGCTGCTGATCGGCCTCGGCCAGGAACTTGTCGGGATCATGCGCCAGCGCGGCCTTCTGGTCCTTCTGTGCTGCGAACTTCACCGGGCGCGTGGCAAGGTCATAGGCCGCGAGCACGCCCTTCGGCACACTGCACGGATCGAGCCCGTCGGGCACCTTGGTGGTCCAGGTAGGCTCGAGCTTGACGCGGAAACGGTCGGCATCGAGGCCGGCCGCGCAGGCGACCAGCGCGCGCTTCACCTCGGAGGCGACGTTGCGCGTCAGGCCATGGCTGCGGACGCGCACGACATCCTCCGCAGACCACAGGTCCGGCATGGTGCCCGCAATCCTGAACTCGATCGGCAGCGGCCGCTTGCCCACCTTGACGTCGGCGACATAGGCGTTGACGCCGGCGACGAAAGCCTCCGCATAGGTTTTCGCCTTCGGGCCATAGGCGGCCCATTCCGCGTTCATGTCGCCGCGGTAGAGGAACTGACGCAGCGCCTTGTCCTGCTCGGCATAAGCGGGACCGAAATCCTTCGCTAGCAGGCCAAGCCCGCGCTTGCGCCAGAGATCGATCTGCCAGAGCCGGTCGCGCGCCGCGTTGAAGCCCTGCAGGAAGAACAGGTCGTGCTCGTTGCCGGCATAGATGTGGGGGATGCCCCAGACGTCGAGCAGGATCTGGCCCGGCGCCTTCAGCCCGGCGACGTCGGTCTTGACCTCGCGCGCAGCGACCAGCGGCCTCGGCTTCTCGCGCGCAGTGGCGGGAGCTGCGAGCATCGCAGCGCAGAGCGCGGCGCTGAGTAGTCTCGTGACGCGGTTGAGATCCGTGTTCATGTTGTTCTCCGATGGTTGTTATTTTTGGTTGCAATACTCGAGGCGGAATTTTCCTTGCGGCGCTACTCCCCCTCATCGCTCGCCAGCACGCCTTTCACGGCGCGGGTCCAGCCGGCGAGCTTGCGATCGCGCGTCGCCTCGCTCATCGCCGGCCTGAAGCGGTGCTCGAGCCGCCAATTATCGGCGAATTTTGCGGGCTCCGGATAGACGCCGGCCTCGAGGCCGGCGAGATAGGCGGCGCCGAGTGCCGTGGTTTCCTGGATCATCGGGCGATCCACCGGCGCGTTGAGCAGATCGGCTAGCCGTTGCATGGTCCAGTCCGATGCGGTCATGCCGCCGTCGACGCGCAGCACGGTGTTGGCGGCGTTCGCCTCAGGCCAATCCGTGCGCATCGCAGCCCACAGATCGAAGGTCTGGTAGCAGACACTTTCCAGCGTCGCATGCGCGAGCTCGGCCGGTCCGGTGTTGCGGGTCAGCCCGAACAGCGCACCGCGCACCCGTGGATTCCAGTACGGCGCGCCCATGCCGACGAAGGCCGGCACCAGATAGACGCTCTGCATCGCATCGGACTTGTCGGCGAGCGGGCCGGTCTCGGCGGCCTGCCTGATGAGCCTGATACCGTCGCGCAGCCACTGCACCGCGCTGCCCGCGACGAAGATCGAGCCTTCCAGCGCGTAGGTGCGCTTGCCGCCGAGCTGGTAGGCGATGGTGGTGAGCAACTTGTTCTTCGAGGTGACCGGCGTCGTGCCGGTGTTGAGTAGCGCGAAACAGCCGGTGCCGTAGGTCGACTTGATCATGCCCGGCGTGAAGCAGGCCTGTCCGATGGTCGCGGCCTGCTGGTCGCCGGCAATGCCGGAGATCGCAATGGCGCCGCCGAAAATGTCGGGCAGGCATTCGCCGAATTTGGCCGAAGAGTCCTTTACCTCGGGCAGCATCGAGCGCGGCACGCGCAGGATCCTGAGCAGCTCGTCGTCCCACTCGCCGGTATGGATGTTGAACAGCAGCGTGCGCGAAGCGTTGGTGGCATCGGTCACGTGCGACTTGCCGCCGGTGAGCCGCCACAAGAGATAGCAGTCGACCGTGCCGAACAGCAGCTCGCCGGCTTCCGCGCGCTTGCGCGCGCCGGGGACGTGGTCGAGGATCCAGGCGGCCTTGGTGCCGGAAAAATACGGATCGATAATCAGCCCGGTCTTCCGCGAGATCACGCCCTCGCAGCCTTCGTGCTTGAGCTGCGCGCAGATGTCAGCGGTGCGGCGGTCCTGCCAGACGATGGCGCGGTGCACGGCCTTTCC
>DASVOL010000082.1:0-24742 GCA_036383375.1 Bradyrhizobium sp.
ACTCATCGCCGATCTCGAAGAGCGGGCTGTTGTTCTTCAACACGCTTTTCGACGAGAACGCCGCCTCGCACATCGCGCTCGGCCAGTGCTACTCGAAATGCTTCGTCAACGGCGACAGGCTGACGCCGCAGCAGATCGCCGCGCAGGGCGGCAACCAGAGCCTGATCCATATCGACTGGATGATCGGCTCCGCCCACACCGACATCGACGGCATCCATGCCGACGGCCGCAGCGTGCCGGTGTTCCGCAAGGGCGAGTGGGCGTAAGCAGCGACTGCTTACTCAGTCCCGTCATCCTGAGGTGCGAGCGGAGCGAGCCTCGAAGGATGCACGGCCCGGCCGGTGGCCGTCGACCCTTCGAGACGCGCTACGCGCTCCTCAGGGTGACGGGGCTAAGTCTGCTGTTGCCGAACTTATGCTGCAGGCCAGCTAACGAAACTTCCGCTCCCGCGCGGCGATCAGGTCGCCACGCGGCGCACTGAAGCGGCAGGTCTCGTGCTGCGGCTTGAATCCGAGCCGGCGATAGATTTTCAGCGCGGGCGCGTTGCGGCTCGAGACGTTGAGCCAGCAGGGATGCTCGACCGACACGTCGTGTGCGGCCAGCACGCGGTAGACCAGCAGCTGGCCGAGCCCGCGTCCTTGCCGCGCCGGGTCGACGGCGACCGACTCGATCCACATCGAGTTCCGCTCCGGCTCGGTCAGGCAGAAGCCCGACATCTGGCCATCTTCCGACGCAATCCAGACTTCGCTCTCGGTCAGGACCTGCGCCATCTCCTCCGGCGAATAGCGGCGGAACGCGGCGTCCGAGGCGTAGGCGGCGTTGTGGATGCGCGCGACCTCGCCGGCGCAGGCGGTAACGTCGGCGGCCTGCTCTATGGTGGCGCGGGCGGCCGCGAGCGTGCGCGCCGGCTGTAACGGCTCGACGCATTTCATCCCGATCTCTGACTCAAGATGAACAAAGCCGAAGGCGGCGACGAACGCCATTCCCGCCGGCCAGTCGCTGCTCACCAGGGTCTGGACGGTGAGATCGGGATCGCTGTCGATCGCAAGCACGTCGTCGAATAGCGCGAGGCCAATCCGGCGGCGCCGCATCTCGGGCGTGACGACGATCTTGAGGAACCGGGAATGATGCGCGCCCTGATCGCGCAACGATGACTCAGCAAGCCCGACCAGCCGGCCGTTCCGCTCGGCAACGCGGAAGTCGCGGCCGCCACGGTTCTGCGGCAGCTTCAGGAACTGGTCCCACTGCGGCAGCGTGACAGGGCCCAGCCGCGGTTCCACCGCAGCCGCCTTTGCGTAGAGTTCGACCACCGCTTCTGCATCAGCCTCACGAAGCGGCCGGATGGTGATGCTGTCATCCATGAGTCGCAAGTTTACCCGATATCGAGCCGATAGACATCCTTTGCCGTCTGCAAGAACAACGCCGTCTTCTCGGCTTCGCTATATTGTGATGCAAGCCGTTTAAAGGTGTTGAAGATCACCTGATAGCTGCACTGTCCCTTATCAGGTGGGAAGTTGCTCTCGAACATGCAACGGCTCGGGCCGAACGCCTCGATGCAGGTCTCCACATAGGGCCGCCAGGCGGCGGCGAGTTCCTCCGACGACGGTGGCCGGGGGCGGAGATGGAAGTCGTAGCCGAGCAGGCACATCGCCAGCCCGCCGAGCTTGACCACGACGTTCGAGCATTTGGCGATCTCCTGGATCGACGCCTTCCAGACCGGAAAGGTCTCCTCGCGCTTGCCGGCGAAGCGGCCGGTGCCGACCGGGCCGCCGCAATGGTCGAGCACGATCCTTGTGTCGGGAAAGGCGCGGGCGAGGTCGGTCAGCTCGCCGATCTGCGGGTGGAACAGCCAGGCATCGAAGCTGAGGCCGAGCGGCGCCAGGCAGGCGAACCCCCTACGAAAGGTGGAATCCAGCAAAATCCCCTTCGGGCGGTTGGCATACATGTGGGCGACGTTGGGGTCCTCGTCCCAGGCCGAGGAGTGGCGGATGCCGCGGAACCGGCCGTTGCCGGCTGATATCTCCGCCTCCAGCACCGCCTTGGCTTGATCGCCGATCAGAAGGTTAACGTGGCTGACGATGCCGGCGCAGATCGCCGCCTTGCCATAGCCGCCGCTCGCCGCCATCGCCGCGACGCCGTTGGCGAACTCGACCTCGCCGACCGGGCGGAACGCCTCCGGCCCGTCGGCCCGATACATCGACCGGCAGTCGACATAGACGGTCGCCACGATGTTGTGGCCCGAGGCGATGTCGTCGCGCATCTCCTCGATCAGGTAGCGCAAGCCGCCGCGATCCCAGAGATGATGGTGCGGATCGACGATCGGCCTGACGGGTTCGATGATCTCCTCGGTATATTGGGCGAGCCAGTCTTCGCGCGGATTGGCATAGAGCCCGCTCGCAGAGGCAGGCAGAGTGCTGGCCATGGATGATGCTCCCTGTTCTTGCTCTTGTCGGCCGCCGATCCGATGTCGGCAGTGCGGAGGATAACGAGCCGTGCGCGAGCAGGTCAAATGCGCAGCCGTGGTGCCTCGCGCCCTGTCAGCATCCATGCCACGCCGGCGCCGGCGAACTGGACGAGGCTTCCGGCGATCATCGCGAGCAGCAGACCATCGCTGCGGCCGCCGGTTGCCGCGTAGCATGCGCCGAGCACCGCAACCCCGATCGTCGCGCCACTGATGCGGGCAACGTTGATCAGCGCCGCCGCCGTACCGGCCCGCGCAGCGGCGACGTCGCCGACCGCCATTGCCGAGAGCGGCCCGGCCGCAAGGCCGAGCCCGAGCCCGGTCATCGCCAGTCCGAACTCGGCCAGGGCGATGTCCGGTTGCAGGCCACCGAGGCCGATCATCAGGAGGCCGGCGCCCATCAGCGTCACGCCGCCCGAGGTGGCCGCGCGCAGCCCGAGCTTTTCCGACAGCATGCCGGAGAATGGCGAGACCATCACGAACACCAGCGACATCGGCAGCAGCGCGGCGGCGCTTGCCGCGGCGTCGAGCCGTCCGCTCGCCTGCCACGCCAGCGGCAGCACGAAGACCATGCCGTATCCGCCGAACGTCATGCCCGTGGTGGCGATCATCGCGGCGCGGAAGCGGCGGGCGCTGAGAATCTCCGGCGACAGCAGCGCCTCCGAGCTCTTTCTCTTTTCGACGGCGATCAGCAGGGTCGCTGAAAGCGCGGCGACGATCAGCGCGGCGGTCATCGCGCCCGGCGCCGAGTGTGCGCTGATGGCGGCATAGGTCAGGCTCCCGAGCGTCAGCGCGCCGCAGAGCTGGGCCGGAATGTCGACTGTGCGCCGCTGCGGGTTAGCCGATTCCGGGATTGTCGACCCGGCCATCAGCGCGACGAGCAGGCCGAACGGCACGATCACCAGGAAAATGCTGCGCCAGCCGAGCCACGGGATCAGCAGCCCGCTAAGGCTCGGCCCCGGCGCCATGGCGACGCCATTGCAGGCGGCCCAGATGCCGAGCGCCCGGGCGCGCTCGTCCGGCTGGTCCCAGACCACCCGGATGATCGCCAGCGAGGCCGGAATCATTAGCGCGCCGCCGACCCCCGTGAGGGCGCGTCCGCCGATCAGCACCAGCGCGGACAGCGCGGCCGCGCACAGCAGCGATGCGACGGTGAAGATCAGTGCGCCACAGATCAGGATGCGGCGCCGGCCGTATCGGTCGGCGAGCACCCCGCCGGTCAGCAGCGAGACCGCATAGACCAGATTGTAGCTGTCGACGATCCATTGCAGTTCGTCCACGCCGGCGTCGAAATGGTCGCCGATCGCGCGCGCGCCGAGATTGACGATGAACGTATCGATGTGCGCAACCGTGACGGCGAGACAGAGCGTCAGCAGCGTCAGCCGCTGCGATGCGCGCATGGCAAAGGGTTTACGCCGAAGCATATCGTGCATCGCGGATCCTGCTAGCTGATGTCGGGTTGGGCGTTCAGGCCCTGGTGGCGGACCGCCTGGTGCGGGCGCGCTGCTGGGGTGAGACCTTGGGCCGCGTGCCCGCCGCGACCCACTCGTCGTAGAACTCGATCTTGGCGTCGACCAGCGTGAGGGCCTCGGTCCATTTGTCGATCATCGCCCGGACGCGGAGCTGGTGCTCGGCGAGCAGGGCACGACGCTTGCGCAAGGTCGCGCTGCCCTGCTTCACCAGCGTGGTGTAGTCGCGCAACTGCTTGATCGACATCCCGGTCAAGCGCAGCCGCTCCATCAGATCGAGCCAGCCGATGTGATAGTCGTTGTAGACGCGCCGCCGGCCACGGTCTCTGACGACACCGGGCATCAGGCCCTGCGCTTCATACCAGCGGATGGTATGCACGCTTCGGCCGGAGCGCCGTGCGATGTCACCGATGTAGAGTGGGTTCGGCGTCGCCTGCAAGTCCGGTGTTCGGGCGTCCATCACAGATAGACCGCCTTCATCGCGCCGGCCGGATAGCGCTCACCTGCCGCGGCGCCGGCCGGGATCGCTGCCGAAATCCGTGCCAGTTCGTCCGGCGAAAGCACCACGTCGAGCGCAGCGATATTCTCGTCCAGCCGGCTGCGCTGCTTGGTGCCGGGAATCGGTACGATGTCCTGTCCCTGAGCCAGCAGCCAGGCAAGCACGAGCTGAGCCGGCGTACAATTCTTCTCGCGCGCGATCGCCACGATGCCGCTGACGAGATCGCGGTTGCGGGCAAAATTATCACCGGCAAAGCGCGGATGGTCGCCGCGGCGATCGCCTGCGATGTCGGTCTGCGACTGGATCTGCCCGGTCAGGAAGCCGCGGCCGAGCGGCGAATAGGCAACGAAGGCGATGCCGAGCGCCCGTGTCGTTTGCAGGGTTTCCTCGGCCTCGCTGCGGTAGAGCAGCGAATATTCGGTCTGCACCGCGGCCAGCCTGTGCACCTTGTGTGCGCGGCGAATGGTTTCGGGGCGCGCCTCGCACAGGCCAAGATGGCGGACCTTCCCTTGCTCGATCAGGCGTGCCATCGCGCCGACGGTATCCTCGATCGGAACGTTCGGATCGATGCGGTGCTGGTAGTAGAGATCGATGGTTTCGATGTTGAGCCGCTTCAGGCTCGCCTCGCAGGCTTGCTGGACATAGGCGGGCCGTCCGTCCACGCCCTGTCCGGTCGCGGTCTTCACCTGCCCGAATTTGGTCGCGATCACGACCCTGTCGCGCAGGCCCTTCAGCGCGCGGCCCAGCAGTTCCTCGTTGTGGCCCCAGCCATAGAGATCGGCGCTGTCGAGGAAATCCACCCCCCGGTCGATGGCGTAGCGGATGAAGTCGGGCGTCGCCGTATCGTCATTGGCTCCGTAGACGCCGGACAGCGACATGCAGCCGAGTCCGATGGCGGAAACCTGCGGGCCGTCATTGCCGAGCCTGCGGTGCGGGAGCTTGCTTGAAGGTGTCATGTGGTTGGTCCTCGTGGCCGGGTGCTGCCGGACGATCCCGAGTGAACATGCTAGAGTGTACTCTAGGTCAAGCGCGAAAATCACCCGCTGACGATATCGTGTGCGGGTTCACACCCCGTCGAGGATGATCACCGTCGGGGTCGCCGGCAGGGTGTCGCGTGAAATCCGCAAGGTGCGCTCGCCGCCGCGGCGGTCGATCTCGAACTGCTGGCCGATCAGGCGCATGAACTCGTCGAGCGGGGTGGCGAAGCGGTGCATCGGCAGCACGACGGCTGAGCGCAACCGCTTGGTGATCTCGGAGATGCCATCGAGCGACATCGTATAGGTGCCGTCGATCGCCACCATCACGACGTCGAGCCGGCCGATCGCCGCGAAATGGCTGTCGTCGAGCTTGACGTGGAGGTGGCCGAGATGGCCGATGCAGAGGCCGGCGACCTCGAAGATGAAGATCGAGTTGCCGTCCTTGATCATCTCGCCGCCGGCGTCTTCGCCCCAATAGCGGCGAATGTCGGTGGTGACGTTGCGGATATAGACGTCGCCGATCCGCATCCCGTAATGCGCGGCCTGGACGTTCTCGCCCCAGCCATGCAGCACATGGGGAATCTTCGGGTCGGGAAACAGCGTGTAATGCGTCGCGTGGGCGCGGTTCATGGTCGCGACGTCGGGCAGCCGTCCGGTCTGATAGACGCCGTTGTAGTCGGTCGCGATCCTGATGCCGCCGGGCGTGTCGATGTAGTAGGTGGAATGGCCGGCATAGGTGATCGCGACCTCGTCCGCTTTGGCCGCGACGCGCCGGTAGTTCACCGGGACGGCGCGCGGCGGCACACTGGCCATCGCCAGGCACTCGCTGCGCTGGGCGTCCTGCGCCAGGGCGTGACCGGTCAATGATCCCAGCAAGACAAGCGCGGCAAGCAATCTCAGCATGAGCTGTTCCGTCTGCGACGATATCCGCCGGCGTCAGACTATCGCGCAATCGGCGTGCCGTCATGATGAGGCCGGCGCATCGCTCCATGGCGTTGGCTGCAATACGATCCTGGCGATTATTGCGCCGGGACGCGCTATCATGCCGCGCAGATCACAGCGATCAGGGAGTTCCGCGTGACCGACACGACCTCCGCGCCACGCGCATCATCCACCAAGCGGCTCGAGCCGCTGCGCCATGTCGACGCAGGCGTGCTCGCCATCGCCTATTACGAGACAGGCCCGGCCGAAGGGCCGGCCGTGATGCTGATGCACGGCTTTCCCTACGACATCCATTCCTATGTGGATGTCGTCCCACTGCTGGCGGCGCAGGGCTGCCGGGTCATCGTGCCGTATCTTCGCGGATATGGACCGACGGTGTTCCGCGACAAGGCGACGCCGCGTTCGGGCGAGCAGGCGGCGGTCGGGGTCGACTTGCTGGCGCTGATGGATGCGCTCGACATCAAGCGTGCGGTATTCGCCGGCTATGACTGGGGCGGCCGCGCCGCCTCGATCGGTGCGGCGCTGTGGCCGGAACGATGTATCGGGCTGGTCTGCACCAACGGCTACATGATCCAGGACATCGCGCATGCAATGGTGCCGGCGCGGCCGGAGCGCGAGGTGCCGCTGTGGTATCAGTATTACTTCCAGCTCGAGCGGGGGCGCGCCGGGCTCGCCGCCAACCGATGCGGCATCGCGAAGCTATTGTGGTCGCAATGGTCGCCGAGCTGGGCGTTCGACGATGCCTGCTTCGAGCGGACAGCGGTTGCATTCGACAATCCTGATTATGTCGACGTCGTGATCCACAGCTACCGGCATCGCTACGGCGTTGTCGCTGGAGATCCGCGATATGCGGAGGTGCAGCGGCGGCTCGACGCGCTGCCGGTGATTACGGTTCCCACCATCACGCTCGACGGCGGCGATGACGGGGTTACGGCTGCCGGCGACGGCAGCGCCACCGCAGCCAAGTACACGGCCCGCCGCGCTTATCGCGTGATCCCGGGCGCCGGCCACAATCTGCCGCAGGAAGCGCCCGAGGCGTTCGCCGCGGCGGTGATGGAGTTGGCGAAAGGCTAACTTGGGGTCTTACGCGCGCCGCGGGCTGATCTTCCAGGCGATCGCGAGCGTCAGCAGCGTCAGAAGGCCGCTGACGAGCGCGGCCGTCGGGATCGTCAGAGCGAGCGCCGCAGTTGCGGCCCAGCCGATCGAGGAGAAGGCTTCTGCGAAGGTCGCGATGCGGGAGGAGGTCTGGCGCCGGCGGAACTGGCTGCGCTTGGCCTGCGCGCGGAACCAGAGCTGGACCGCGGCGGCGGATGCGGTCGCGATGATGATCGCGATCGCCGTCACCACCGCCTGACCCGGCGAGGCGAACGCCAGCGCGGCCACCAGCGGCGCGAAAACCGTGGCGATCGCGATCAGCACCACCTCGACCTTGGCGCGGGTCACGCGCGACGGCGGCAGCGGCGCGGTTGCCACCAGATCGGGCGCGTCCTCGCCCGAGATGGTCAGCCACGCCAGTCCGCCGGCGAGCTGGCCTGCGGCCATCACGATGACGGGCGTGATCAGCACGATCGCGGTCGACGTCCCGGAGAAGCTTCGCCACAGCATCAGCGCCGGCGGCAGCAGATAGAGCATCTGCATCAGGCTCTGCGACAGCAGCCACGGATCGCGGCGCAGCAGCAACAATTCCTTGCGCCGTAGCGCCTGCTGCCGCGAGCCACTCCGGAACGCGCGGGCCCGTCCCTGCATGACCGCAGCCGGATTGGCGGCGACGCGCGCGACGGTGTCGGCAAACCGAGGCGCGAACACCGCCATCACGACGCCGAGCAGCACGAGCGCGCTGGCGAGCAGCAGCAGCATGATGTCGACATCGCCGAGCGATGCGCGAGCCGGCCACCAGACAAGGCTGTCGGGGGCCGGGGCAATGCGTGCCGCGGTCTCCGAGGTCAGGAAGGCAAAGCGCGACAGCGTGCCATAGGACAGCACGGCGACGACCTGCAGCGCGATGACGAAGCCGGCGCCGATGACGGCGGAGACGATCTGTGCCACCAGCCGCGTCCGGCCGGGTCCGATCAGCCGGAACAGCAACGCGGTGACGGCGATCGCCGCGGCAGCCGCCGACAGTCCGATCGCAAGCACGACGCCGAATCCGGCAAGCCAGCGTGCACCGCCGAGATACACCAGCACGTCGATGAACGGGGTCGACAGCAAGAGCGCCATGCTGCTCACCGTCAGCGCGATCGCGGCGATCCGGATCGAGAAGATGTTGGTGAGCTTCGCCGGCGACGACATGATCAAATCGAGATCGGCGCGGGCATAGAACACGCGCGTCACCGACTCGATCGCCTGCGACAGCATCAGTGCCCAGGACAGGAAGATCGTCGCGGTCAGCACGATCAGCGAGGACGGATCGAGCGGAAACCGCAGGTCGACATAGCGGGCGACCACGGCATAGGCCGGCAGATGCAGGATCGCCGCGAAGATCAGCAGGCCGATCACGGCGCGATTGCGCCGGCGCCGGCCGCCGGTCATCATCGCCAGCCATTCGCGCCAGGCGAGGCGGAATTCGTGGCGGGCGAACCAGGCGAGATGGGCGGTCGAGCTCACGCGGCGGCCGCCTCGGTATCGACCAGCGCGA
Organism: Bradyrhizobium sp.; assembly: GCA_036383375.1. Taxonomy (GTDB): domain Bacteria; phylum Pseudomonadota; class Alphaproteobacteria; order Rhizobiales; family Xanthobacteraceae; genus Bradyrhizobium. The sequence goes on from DASVOL010000082.1 coordinate 8,984, forward strand.
TGAACATGTCCTCGAGCGTGGTGTCGTTGCGGCCGTTCTGCTCGCGCAGCTCGGCCAGTGTGCCCTCGGCGATCAGCCTGCCGGCCGCGATCACGCCGATGCGGTCGGCCATGCGCTCGGCGACTTCGAGAATGTGGGTGGTCATGATCACCGTGCAGCCGGCGCGGACGCGCTCCTGCAGCAGTCCCTTGACGTGACGCGCCGACAGCGCGTCGAGGCCGGTCAGCGGTTCATCGAGAATGATCAGGCGGGGATCGTGCACCAGCGCGCCTGCAAGAGCCACCTTCTGGCGCATGCCTTTGGAGAAGCCCTCGCAGCGCTCGTTGAGATGCGGCTCCAACCCGAGTGACACCAGGAGATTGCGCGCCGACTTCTCCGATGTGCGGGGATCGATGCCCCACAGGCCGGCGACGAATTCGAGATATTCCAGCGGCGTCAGCTTGTCGTAGATCATCGGCTCGTCGGAGACCCAGGCCATGATCTGCTTGGCGGAAACCGGGTCGGCGAGTGCGTCGATGCCGAGGATCGACACCGAGCCGGCATCGGGCCGCAACAGCCCCGCCACCATGCGCAACGTCGTGGTCTTGCCGGCGCCGTTCGGCCCGAGCAGCGCATAGAATTCACCGACACGGACGGTGAGATCGAGCGCGTCGACCGCCGGGCGGTCAAAACGCTTGGTTAACCCTCGCACGGCGAGTGCGGACAGCTTCGAAGTCATGGTGTGTGGCGATCCGGGAGTTCGCTCGTCGGTTGCGCAAGCTTGGACAAAAACCGTTTCGGTGCAGTGAATCGCACGGAGCAAATCGACCGCGATATCCGTATTAGTCCGTGCTGCGGCATATCTCCGCAAATGTGATGATACAGCCGGATCAGCGGTTTGTTGACAGGGAACGGGCCTTTTGGCTCAATCCGATCGGACATAGGCAGCTTTCAGCGCTTCCGACACAAGGGCGTGAAGGCGGGATGCAACGAGCGATCGGATAAGAATCGCCGGGCATCGGGGAGGTAACGATGCTGGACTTCGTTCAGCAGCTCGTCAGCGGCATCGCGCTCGGCTGCGTTTACGGCCTGATCGCGCTCGGCTTCGTGCTGGTCTACAAGGCAACCGAGGTCGTCAATTTCGCGCAAGGCGATTTGATGATGCTGGGCGGCTTTTTCGCCTTCACCTTCATCGGCATGCTCGGGCTGAATTACTGGGTCGGCTTCGCCGGCGCGGTGATCTGCATGGCGCTGTTCGGCATGTTGGCCGAGCGGGTCGTGGTGCGGCCGATCCTCGGCTATCCGCAGTTCTCCATCATCATGGCGACGATCGGGCTCGGCTATTTCCTGCGCTCGGTCGCCGGGATGATCTGGGGTACCGACGACTTCAAGATCGAAACGCCGTTCAGCCAGGGCGTCTTGAGGATCGGCAGCCTGGTGCTCGCCTATGACAAATTGTCGGTGATCGCGGCGACCATCATCCTGTGCGCGCTGCTCTATCTGTTCTTCAACCGCACCACGCTCGGCACCGCGATGCGCGCCAGCTCCGAGAACATGTTGGCTGCCTATTACATGGGCATCCCGGTCAAGCGCGTGGTCTCGATCGTCTGGGCGATCTCGGCGGCGGTGGCGACCTGCGCCGGCGTGCTGCTGGCGCCGATCACCTTCATCCATTCCAATGTCGGCCTGGTGCTGGGGCTGAAGGCGTTTCCGGCCGCCGTGCTCGGTGGCTTCGGCTCGATCCCGGGCGCAGTGGTCGGCGGCGTCCTGATCGGCGTGATCGAGAGCATGGCCGGCTTCTATCTGCCGCAGGGATGGAAGGACGTCGCGCCCTACATCGTGCTGCTCGCGGTGCTGCTGCTCAAGCCCGAGGGCCTGTTCGGCCTTCATGTCCGCAAGAAGGTTTGAGGAGCAACGCATGCGGTTTCTCTTCAAGACCGATTACGAAGACGACATCAGGCTGTTCCCGCATTCCGGCTATATCTATTCCTACGGCCTGCTGCTGGCGGTGCTGCTGATCGCGCCCTACGTGCTCTCAAGCTATCTGATGAGCCAGGTCGTCTTCGTCTGCATCTATGCCACCGTCGGCGTCGGGCTGTTGATCCTGACCGGCTTCACCGGCCAGGCCTCGCTCGGCCACGCCGCGTTTCTGGCGATCGGCGCCTATACCGCGGCCTATCTGCAGCAGTTCAACGTGCCGTTTCCGGTCTATTTCCTCGCCGCGGGGCTGTTGACCGGCGTGGTCGGCGCGCTGGTCGGATTTCCAGCGCTTCGGCTGCAAGGCATTTATCTCGTGATCGCGACGATTTCGTTTGCCTTCATCGTCGAGGAAATCCTGGCGCGCTGGGAAAGTGTGACCCACGGCAATGAGGGCATGCGGGTCAAGACCATTCAGCTGCTCGGCACCACGGTGTCGCGCGACGGCCCGACCTTCTATTATCTGTGTCTCGCGGTGCTGGTGCTGACCATCGTCGGCACGCTCAACCTGTTGCGCTCGCCGACCGGGCGCGCCTTCGTCGCGATCCGCGACAGCGAGACCGCGGCGCGCAGCATGGGGATCAACGTCGCGCTCTACAAGGTGAAATCGTTCGCGATCTCGGCTGGTATCACCGGCTTTGCCGGCGTGCTGTTCGCCCACAAGCTCTCCTTCATCTCGCCCGAGATGTTCACCTTGCAGCTCTCGATCGAGTTCATCATCGTGATCCTGATCGGCGGCACCTTCAGCCTGCATGGTGCGGTGCTCGGCGCGATCTTCCTGGTCATGATCGATCCGTTCCTGACCTACCTGAAGGACGACATGCCCGGCGTGATCGCCGGCGTCGCCGCCACGTTCGGCGCCGGCACGGAACGCGCAGGCCACATCCAGGATGCGGTCGCGGCGATTGCTTCCGCCAACGGGCTGAAGGGCGCGATCTACGGCATCATCATCGTGGTGTTCGTACTGTTCGAGCCCTTGGGGCTCTATGGCCGCTGGCTCAAGATCAAGCTCTTCTTCCAGCTGTTTCCGCTCTACAAGCGTGCGACCTTCAAGCGGCAGAAAATCTACGTGAAATCGGAGCGGAACCGATGAGCTATTTCCGCGCCGAGGACCTGTCGCTGCATTTCGGCGGCCTCAAGGCGGTCGATGCCGTCAGCTTCGCGGTCGAGAAGGGCGAGATCCTCTCGATCATCGGGCCCAACGGCGCCGGCAAGAGCTCGATCTTCAACCTGATCTCGCGCATCTATCCGCCGACCTCGGGCAAGATCTTCTTCGAGGATCAGGACATCACCCAGCAGCCGGCCTACGACATCGCCAAGCTCGGCATCGCGCGCACCTTCCAGAACATAGAGCTGTTCGAGAATGCGACCGTGCTGAGCAATCTGCTGGTCGGCCGGCATCGCCATTCCACGACCCAGCTGTGGCAGGAGCTCTTGTTCCTGCCGAGCGTCCGCGCCGGCGAGAAGGCGCATCGCCGCCGGGTCGAGCAGGTGATCGAATTCCTCGATCTCGAGCCGTACCGCGACAAGCTGATCTCGGGACTGCCTTACGGCGTGCGCAAGGTGATCGAGCTGGCGCGCGCGCTCTGCTCGGAGCCGAAGCTGATCCTGCTCGACGAGCCGTCGTCCGGCCTCAACGTCGAGGAGACCGACGACATGTCGTTCTGGATCCGCGACATGAAGAGCGAGCTCGGCATCACCGTGCTGATGGTCGAGCACGACATGACGCTGGTCAACCGGGTCTCCGACCGGGTGATCGCGCTCAACTACGGCCGGGTGCTGGCGATGGGCTCGCCGTCCGAGGTGCAGCACCATCCCGACGTCGTCGCAGCGTATCTCGGCGCATGAGGATGATGCCATGAGCACGCCCGACATCATCCTGAAACTCTCCAACATCGAGAGCTATTACGGGCCGATCATGGCGATCCGCGGCATCAGCCTCGAGGTGCCGCGCGGCCAGATCGTGACGTTGCTCGGCGCCAACGGCGCCGGCAAGACCACGGTGCTGAAGACGATCTCCGGCATCCTCGATCCGCAGAAGGGCTCGATCGAATTCCTCGGCAAGCCGATCCAGCGCATGGAGGCCGACCGGATCGTGCGGCTCGGCCTCAGCCACGTGCCGGAGGGTCGCGAGGTGTTTCCGTTCCTGTCGGTGCGCGAGAACCTGATGATGGGCGCCTATCTGCGCAAGGACCGCGACGGTGTGGCGCAGGACCTCGAGCGAGTCTACGGCTATTTTCCACGGCTGAAGGAGCGGCTCGGCCAGCCGGCCGGGCAGCTTTCGGGCGGCGAGCAGCAGATGCTTGCGATCGGGCGGGCGCTGATGAACCGGCCGACCTTGCTGCTGCTGGACGAGCCGTCGCTCGGGCTGTCGCCGATCCTGGTGAAGGAGATCTTCACCATCATCCGCCGGGTCAATCAGGAGCAGGGCATGTCGATCCTGCTGGTCGAGCAGAATGCCAAGATCGCGCTGGAGACGGCGCATTACGGCTATGTGCTGGAGATCGGCCGCGTCGTCATGAACGACACCTGCGAGCGGCTGTTGAATTCGCCCGATATCCAGGAGTTCTATCTCGGCGCCAAGGAAGCCGGCGCGCGGGGCGAGCGGCGCTGGAAAAAGAAGAAGACGTGGCGTTGAGGTAGGCCGGCGCTGACGAAGGTCGGCGTCGACTAAAGTTTGCCGAGGAAGGTTTGGCGCTGAGAGCGAGTTGGAGCTAGATTTCGGGCCTGCTTCGCGAACAAGACCGGCATTCGAGCCGGCGGGTGAGGCACGCGGCAGAGGAGGGAGCGCGCATGGCAGGACCAGCGGTGCTGACGGTTGCCGACACGATCGCGCGGAGTTTTCTGCTCGCGGTGCAAACGCGTGGCGACAGACCCGCGATCCGCGAGAAGAAATTCGGCATCTGGCAACCGACCAGCTGGCGCGAATGGTTGCAGATATCCAAAGACATCGCGTTCGGCCTGCATGCGACCGGCTTCCGCCCCGGCGACGTCGCCTCGATCATCGCCAACGCGGTGCCGGAATGGGTCTATGCCGACATGGGCATCCTGTGCGCCGGCGGCGTGTCCTCCGGCATCTATCCGACCGATTCGGCGGCGCAGGTCGAATACCTTGTCAATGATTCCCAGACGCGGGTGATGTTCGTCGAGGATGAGGAGCAACTCGACAAGGTGCTGACCTGCCGATCGCGCTGTCCGACGCTGGAAAAGATCGTCGTGTTCGACATGGAGGGCCTCTCCGGCTTCTCCGATCCGATGGTGCTGTCGCTCGCCGAGTTCACGGCGCTCGGTCGCAATCATGCGCAGGGCAATGACGCGCTGTGGGATGAAATGACCGGCAGCCGCACCGCCTCCGATCTCGCGATCCTGGTCTATACGTCAGGCACCACGGGCCCGCCGAAGGGCGCGATGCATTCCAACCGCAGCGTCACGCACCAGATGCGCCACGCCAACGATCTCTACCCCTCGACCGACAGCGAGGAGCGGCTGGTGTTCCTGCCGCTCTGCCATGTCGCCGAGCGGGTCGGCGGCTACTACATCTCGCTCGCGCTCGGCTCGGTGATGAACTTCGCCGAAAGCCCGGAGACGGTGCCGGACAATCTGCGCGAGGTGCAGCCGACCGCATTCCTCGCGGTGCCCAGGATCTGGGAGAAGTTCTATTCCGGCATCACCATTGCGCTGAAGGACGCGACCCCGTTCCAGAACTGGATGTATGCCCGCGCGCTTGCGATCGGCAACCGGATGACCGAGTGCCGGCTGGAGGGCGAGACACCGCCGTTGTCGCTGCGGCTCACCAACCGCGCCGCCTACTGGCTGGTGTTCCGCAACATCCGCCGCATGCTCGGGCTCGACCGCTGCCGGATCGCACTGACCGGCGCGGCGCCGATCTCGCCGGATCTGATCCGCTGGTATCTCGCGCTCGGCATCGACATGCGCGAGGTCTATGGCCAGACCGAGAATTGCGGCGTCGCGACCATGATGCCGGCGGATCGCATCAAGCTCGGCTCGGTCGGCAAGGCCGCGCCCTGGGGCGAGGTCATGATCTGCCCGAAGGGCGAGATCCTGATCAAGGGCGACTTCCTGTTCATGGGCTATCTCAACCAACCGGAGAAGACCGCCGAGACGATCGACGCGAAAGGCTGGCTGCACACCGGCGATGTCGGCGCGATCGACAATGAAGGCTATGTGAAGATCACCGACCGGATGAAGGACATCATCATCACCTCCGGCGGCAAGAACATCACGCCGTCCGAGATCGAGAACCAGCTGAAATTCTCGCCCTACGTCTCCGATGCGGTCGTGATCGGCGACAAGCGGCCGTATCTCACCTGTCTGATCATGATCGATCAGGAGAATGTCGAGAAATACGCCCAGGATCAGGACATCCCCTTCACCAACTATGCGAGCCTGTGCCGCGCCCGCGAGATCCAGGACCTGATCCACCGCGAGGTCGAGGCTGTCAACGCCAAGTTCGCGCGCGTCGAGACCATCAAGAGGTTCTACCTGATCGAGCGCCAGCTCACGCCCGAGGACGAGGAGCTGACGCCGACCATGAAGTTGAAGCGCAGCTTTGTGAACAAGCGCTACGCGGCCGAGATCGACGCCATGTATGGCGCGCGCGCGGTCGCTTAAGCGGAAGGTATGGAATTGGCGAAGGAGCGAGCAGGCCCGACCCTTCGCGCAACATGGGCCATGTGAGGAGGAGACTGCAATGTCGAAATCGCTGAAGGCGCTGGGCCTTGCGGTGAGCGCGCTGGCGCTGACCTGTCTGCCGGCCGCAGCCCAGACCAAGGTTACCAATGAAGGCATCTCGCCGACCGAGATCGTGATCGGAACGCATCAGGATCTGTCCGGCCCGATCAAGGTCTGGGGCGTTCCGGTATCCAACGGCATGAAGATGGCGGTTGAGGAGATCAACGCCAGCGGCGGCATCAACGGTCGCAAGATCAAGATGATCCTGGAGGACAACGGCTACGACCCGAAGAAGGCCGTGCTGGCCTCGCAGAAGATGGTCGAGCGCGACAAGGTGTTCGCGATGATCGGCCCGATGGGCTCGCCGACCGTGCTCGCCGCGCAGGACATCCTGTTCGACGCCGGCGTGCTGCAGCTGTTCCCGCTGACCGCCGCCGAATTCACCTTCAAGTTCGATCCCGCCAAGCCGCAGGAGCGGCTGAAGTTCAACAACCTCCTGCCCTATGTCGAGAGCACGCGCGCCGCGATCAAATACATGATGGAGTGGAAGAACTTCAAGAAGCCCTGCATCATGCACCAGGACGACGAGTACGGTAAGAATGTGCTCGACGGCTTCACCCAGCAGCTCGGCGCGATGAAGGTGCAGCCCGCCTCGATCACGAGCTACAAGCGCGGCGCCTCGGACTTCTCGGCGCAGGTCGCCAAGATGAAGTCCGACGGCTGCGATCTCGTCGTGCTCGGCACCGTGATCCGCGAGACCATCGGTGCGATGAACGAGGCGAAGAAGCTCGGCTGGGACGTCACCTTCCTCGGCGCCACGCCGACCAACGTGCTCGAAGTGCCGGCGCTCGGCAAGGAAGCCGTGGAAGGCCTTTACGCCGCGTCGGGCTTCGAGATCCCCTACGAGGACACGGCCAAGGGCAAGGTGAAGGACTGGCTGGTCAACTACAAGAAGATGTTCAACAGCGAGGCCAATACGCAGGCGATCATCGGCTACAACGCGGTGATGACCTTCGCCTTCTACGCGCAGAAGGCGGGCAAGGACCTCACCGGCCAGAAGATGCTGGACGCGCTGGAGTCAGGCGACAAGTTCCTCGACATCTTCAGCTCGCCGCCGACCAAGTTCTCCAAGACCGATCATCTCGCCAACACCATCACCCAGGTGCAGCAGGTCAAGGGCGGCCGCTGGGTGCTTGTGAAGGACAATTTGATGTTCTGAGCGGTCCGGCACTCCGTCATTGCGAGAAGCCAACGGGTCGCGCGAACGCGTGCCCGATGACAGGCTCCGCGACGAAGCAATCCACCTTTCCGCGGAAGGATGGATTGCTTCGCTTCGCTCGCAATGACGGAAACGATGTCTGGCGGTCTTAATTCACCGCCGCCGGCGGCAGCCACGCGGCCTCGGTGACGAGCGGCGCATCGACATAGCGGCTGACGCCGTACTGGTCGATCACGAAGGTCGGCCGAAAACGCCTGATGTCGGCATCCTCGATCATCGCCATGCGGCGGTTGTCGAGCGTCAGCCAGTGGCCGTCGAGCCGCGCCGCGACCACGGCATGGTCTTCGCCGCCGAGCAGGTCATGCATGACGACGATACGCAAATCTTCCGGTGCGACGCCGGCCTTGCCGAGCGCCACGAATTTCGCGATCGCATAGTCCTCACAATCACCGCTTCCCCGCGCAAACGTGGCGAGCGGGGTGGCCCAGACGTCGGGCTCGCCATACGTCGCGAGATCGCTGCCCGGACGGATCGCCAGATTGATCGCGCGGTTGATCTCGCCGAGACGGGCGCGGCCGGTGCGCGCGCGACCGGCATCGACGATTGCCAGGAATCGTAGCGCCTCCGGCGAAGCGCATCCCGCGCGGTCGCTCTCGCAGACGGCGAGCTGCACCAACTCGTCGGCCAGCTGGCGCTGCACGCCGAGCCATTTATCGCGCAGGCCGCCGGCGGCAAGCTGGCTGGTCGCAAGGCCAAACGGCTCGGTCGACTTTCTGAGCAGCGTCGCGGGGCCGGGCGAAAGCACCGAAGCGGCATTGAGCTCGACAATCGGCGCGGCCATGGCGAGGCCGAAGCCCAGCATGACGGCGCGCAGCGCAAACGAGCGAAGCGAGTTACCCATGTGACACCCCCTGTCCGCTCATCGACGGGTGGATACTGCACCGCGCACGCGACCGGATCGTTTCATGCCGACAGCATGGCCAGCGATCCGTTCGAACCGACTTAAGATGTGGGGAAACCGGACCGGAGGCTAAAGGGCGGGTGGTCCGGGTCCCGAAAACTTTACCGGTTTGTGAAACGAACCGGCGAACCTTTTTCCACTGCGAAACGCCTCATCCTTGCCTTCTGGTTAACCCGGCCGGTCCGCGCACGGGATAGCTGCGATTTGTAAGCCAATTCACAGCTTTGGCCGGAAAATTGGGGTCAAGTGCCCTCTCGGGGCCGCGGGGAAATAAAGGCAAGTAGAGAAATGCAAGTTAATACCACGAATACGTGGCTCAGTACCCATCTTGGCTTGAATCCTATCTCATGGTACCGTTGGTCAGGTCGGAACTACACGACTCATGAGAGCGTGAGCCAAGTCACACCCACTCAAACCGCGCAATCAGAGCACCTTGCGAAAGCACAGGATGGTTTCGCGAAGCTTTATCCGATGATATGCAGGCCTAATCATTCGGATATTCTACCAATATTAACCATCGTGCGGTGATCCGCAGTGAACTTTGTCGAGAAATTCGACGGCTATTTGCCGAACACGGACGCTTATGCCCGTGGATCGGTGCATGTCGACAGCGTTTCGACGCACGCTCCGCCCGGCGCGATCACCGTCGACGATGGGCAATTGCTGTTCACCGGCGACTTCAAGCGGACCGGGCTCGATCTCGTCATCTCGAAGGACGACCGGGAACTCGTCCTGCACGACTACTTCAAGGGCGAGAAACGCGCGGCGCTGGCGTCGCCTGAAGGCGCGCATCTCACCGGCGATCTCGTCAACGCGCTTACCGGCCACACCCAATATGCGCAGGCCGGCGGCGCGGCCGAGCCGGCCAAGGTCATCGGCCATGTCACCAAGCTGGCGGGCAACGCCACCGCAATCCGCAACGGCGTCTCGATCGTCCTGAACCAGGGCGACAACGTCAACAAGGGTGACGTGGTTCAGTCCGGCAGCGACTCGACGCTCGGCATCACCTTTATCGACGGCACCGTGTTCGGTCTCGGACCGAACGCCAAGATGGTGCTGAACGAGATGATCTACGACCCGAACGGGTCGAGCAATTCGTCGCTGATGAGCCTCGTCTCGGGCACGATCTCGTTCGTTGCCGGCGCGACCGCCAAGCATGGCGACATGAAGGTCGATACGCCGGTTGCGACCATGGGCATCCGCGGCACCGCTGTGCTGGTCGAGATCGATTTCGATGTCCAGGGCGCGGGCGGCGTGCCGCCGGCCAAATTCCAGGTGCTGGTCGAGCCCGACGGTACGACCGGCTCCTACATCCTGTTCGACAAGACGACGCTCAATCCGATCGCGACCGTCGATCAGGCCGGCACCCAGACCATCGTCAACGGCCAGGGCAGCGTCAGCTTCGTCTCGTCGGCGCAGCTGTCGACCGATGCGCAGAAGCTCATCTCCGACGTCTTCGCGCTGAAGTTCACCGACAATTCGAATCCCAACACCAAGCTCACGACCAACTTCACGGACAGCGTCGTCCCGGTCACGATCGGCTTGAAGCTCGCGACCGGCGACGCCTTCGTGCCGATCAACTTTCTGCTCGGTTTGACCAACAATCCTGGATCGCAGGCCGCTGCCCCCGGGTCCGACCACATCGCCGGGGCGCCGCATGTCGTGACACAGGATGGGGCGTTCACCGAACAGGCCGGACAGACCCATAGCGCGCTGCCCGACACGGTGTCCGGCCAGATCACCTGGGTGGACGTCAATCTCGGCGACAAGCCGACCGCAACGATCAACTTCAGCAGTTTCAGCTACCACGACGCCGGCGGCCACGACGTCACCTCGTCGCTGACGGCGGCGGAACAGGCGGCGATCAAGGCCGTCGAGATCCCGGTGCTGCTCGACCCCAATCCGCTGAACAGCAACATCGGCTCGGCAACCTGGACCTACAGCCTTGCCGACGGCGCCTTCGACTTCCTCGCCGCCGGCGAAACGCTGACGCTCACCTATATGGTGCGGGTCGATAACAACTACGCGCTGAACAACGAGACCGCATTCAAGACCATCACCATCACGATTACCGGCACCAACGACACGCCGGTCGTGACGTCCGCGGCACAGGTCGGTTCGATCACCGAACTGCCATGGACGACGAACTCCGCCGTGCACGATACCGCGCATGGCACGGTGACGTTTACCGATGCGGATTTGACCGACACGCACACGGTCGCCATCACCGGCGTTTCCGCAACCGGCTTCACTGGCGGAATTCCCAACCAGGCCACCATGCTGAGTTGGCTGTCGCTGGGCACACTGACCGATTCGACCGACGGCATGACGGGATCACGCTCCTGGACGTTCTCGGCCGCCGACAAGAGCTTCGATTATCTCGCCGCCGGCGAGACGCTGACGCTGATCTACTCGGTCCAGATCGACGACCATCATGGTGGCGTCGTCACGGTCCCCGTCACGATCACGATCGTCGGCACCGACGACACGCCGGTGATCACCTCGCCGACCCAGGCCGCAGCCATCACCGAGGCCGAGGGCGTAACCGGTTCGGCGAATTCCGATACCGCGTCCGGTACCGTGACCTTCACCGATGTCGATCTCAGCGACACCCACAGCGTCACCGTGGCCGGCGTCACCGAAACCGGCGTGACCACGGGCCTCCCCGACGAGGCGACGATCCTGAGCTGGATGTCGCTCGGCACACTGAAGGATACGACCGGTGGCGTGACCGGATCCAATGCCTGGACGTTCTCGGCCGCCGACAAGAGCTTCGATTATCTCGCCGCCGGCGAGACGCTGACGCTGACCTATCTGATCCAGGTCGACGACCATCATGGCGGTGTCGTCACCCAGCCCGTCACGATCACCATCACCGGCACCAACGACGTTCCGACATTCACATCGGCGCCGCCGACTGCCTCGATCACCGAGGCGATCGGGGAGACCGGCTCGACCAAGCCGGACGTGGCCCAAGGCGTGGTGGCGTTTGCCGACGTCGATCTCAGCGACACCCATACCGTGTCCATCACCGGCGTCGCGGAATCCGGCACGACCACGGGCCTGCCTGAGGACGAGTCCACGGTCCTGAACTGGCTGTCGCTGGGGACGCTGACGGATTCGACCGGCCATGTGAACGGATCGCAGGCCTGGACCTTCTCGGCCGCGGACAACAATTTCGATTATCTCGCTGCCGGCGAGACGCTGACGCTGACCTACACGGTCAAGATCGACGATCATCATGGTGGCGTGATCAGCGAACCGGTGACAATCACGATTAACGGCAGCAACGATGCGCCAACCATCACGTCGGAGCCACAGGCAGCCGCCATTGCCGAGCAGCCTGACACGACCGGATCATCCAAGCCGGACGGCGCATCGGGCACCGTGACGTTCGCCGATGTGGATCTCAGCGACACCCACACGGTGAGCATCACCGGCGTGGCCGAGTCCGGCGCGACCGCGGGCCTGCCCGAGGACCAGTCCACCATCCTGAACTGGCTGTCGCTGGGTACGCTGACGGATTCGACCGGTCATGTGAACGGATCGCAGGCCTGGATCTTCTCGGCTGCGGACATGAATTTCGACTATCTCGCCGCCGGCGAGACGCTGACGCTGACCTATACGATCCAGATCGACGACCATCATGGCGGCGTCGTCAACCAGCCCGTGACCATCACCATCAACGGCGCCAATGACGCGCCGACGCTGGCTGACGTCAATGCCGGCACGCTCACCGATACCGCTGCCTACGACACGTTCAGTCCGCTCACCGGCGCGCTGCACGGCCATGACGTGGACGACGGCGAGACTGCGACGCTGACCTATGCCGCCCTCAACTCCGACCACGTCGCGGTCAACTCCTCGATCGCGGGCCTCTACGGCTCGCTCACGGTCAACCCGGATGGCACCTACAGCTATGTCCCCGACGCCGCCGCGATCAACGCGCTGGCCAAGGGCAACTTTGCCGACACGTTCACCGTCGAGACCATCGATGCGCATGGCGCGACCGGGACTGCGACGCTGACGGTCGATGTCGTCGGCGCCAACGACGCGCCGGTGATCCATGCCGATAACATCAGCATCACCAATAATCCCAATGGGACCGAAACGATCTCCGGTCTCACCGTCACGGATGTCGATGCCGGCGCCAACGAGAACTTCACCCTGGCGGCCGCGACCAACCCCGGTTCGGGCAGCAGCGTCACGCCGCCGGCGTTGGTCGGTCATCTCCCGGATATCAACACCGCGCTCGGGTCGGCGGGCCTTGTCTACGATCCCGGCCAGACGCCGCCGGCGACCGACAAGATCGCGCTCTCCGTGACCGACGGCCATGGCGCGAGCGATACGGTCAACCTGATCTTCAACGTCCAGCAAAATCCGCCTCAGCCGGTGACGCTGACGGGCACCAGCGACAAGGACGTGTTTTTCGGATCGGGCTTTCAGGACAAGTTCGTATTCGCACCGAACTTCAATCACGATACGATCCTGAACTTTACGCCGGGCCAGGACCAGATCGACCTGTCCACGGTCGTCTCGACAAGCACCTTCAGCAGTTGGTTCGATCAGCATGTGGCGACCTCGACGACGAATTCGGCGGATACGCTGATCACGGTCGACAGTGCAGACACGATCACGTTGCACAATGTCTCGAAGGCGAGTTTGCATCAGAGCGACTTCATCATTCACTATACGTGATCGGCGTCGACCTCCTGAAAAGGCCGGCCGGATCCTGCATTGCGCAACGTCTGCCCGATTGGAACAAATCTCAGCGCGTGATATCCAGACGGCATGAGACGGCTGAAGGCGATACGAAGGTGGTTCGGACGGCGCTTCGGCTACGCGCGGCTGGCCTGTGTGGCGCTCTTGATCGGCATTGCCGCGCTGCGGATCGCGGATCCGGCTCCGGTGCAGGAGCTTCGCGTCAGGACGTTCGACACCTTCCAGGTGATTGAACCCCGCCAGAAGACCGCGCGGCCCGTCACCATCGTCGATATCGACGAGAAGAGCCTCGCCGATCCTCGGCTCGGGCAATGGCCGTGGCCGCGGACGCGGCTCGCCGACATCGTCATCAACCTCACCCGGCTCGGCGCCGTGGTGATCGCGTTCGACGCCGTGTTCTCCGAGCCCGACCGTCTCAATCCCGATATCGCGGCCGATACGTTCAGCAGCCTCGATGAGGAGATGCGCGCCAGGCTACGGCAGCTGCCGAGCAACGATAGCATCCTGGCCGACGCCATCAAGAACTCGCGTGTGGTGCTCGGCGAGTCCGGCGGCCCCAACGTACGCGCCGACCTCAACGAAAAGCTGCCGGTCACCGGGCTTGCGATGCTCGGCGAGGAGCCGCAGCCCTTCATGTTCATGTTTCCGGGGTTGCTGCGCAACGTGCCGGTGCTCGAGGAGGCGGCCGCCGGGCGCGGCCTGTTCACGATCAGGCCGGAACGCGACGGTATCGTCAGGCGGGTGCCGATGATGATGGTCGCGCAGGGCATCACCATGCCGTCGCTGACCTTCGAAATGCTGCGGGTGGCGGGCGGCTCGGGCACCATCCTGATCAAGGCCGACAAGGCCGGCATCCAGAGCCTCGGCATCAAGGGCTTTGCGATCCCGACCGATCGCTCTGGCCAGCTCTGGATCCACTACGCACGCCGTGACCCTTCGATTTACGTCTCCGCCGTCGACGTGCTGGATGGGCGGGTGCCGCCGGACAGGATCGCCGGCAAGCTGATCCTGATCGGCACCTCAGCGGTCGGGCTGAACGACATCAAGACCACGCCGGTGACGCCGGCGATGCCCGGTGTCGAGGTTCACGCCCAGGTGCTGGAGAGCGCGCTGACCGGGGACGTCGTTTCGCAACCGAACTACGGCATCGGCATCGAGTTCTTCGCGGCGCTGATCATGGGGCTGCTGGTCATCGCCTTCGCGCCGAAGTTCGGTCCGATCACGCTGGTCGTCGTCGGCGGGATGTTCGCCTCGGTGCTGACCGGCACCTCCTGGTATTTCTATTCCCAGCACCGGCTCCTGATCGACTTCACCTATCCGCTGATGTCGACCACGGCGATCTATCTCACCCTGATCTTCTCCGCCTTCGTGCGCGAGCAGCAGCAGCGCCGGCAGATCAGGTCGCAATTCGTGCAGTACATGTCGCCCGCGCTGGTCGAGCAACTGGCGCAGGCGCCGGAGCGGCTCGTGCTCGGCGGCGAAGAGCGCGAGATGACCATCATGTTCTCGGACATGCGCGGCTTCACCACGATTTCGGAAACCTACAAACGCGATCCGCAGGGTCTCACGGCGCTGATGAACCGTTTCCTCACCCCGCTCTCCAACGCGATCCTCGCCCGCAAGGGCACGATCGACAAATACATGGGTGACGCCATCATGGCGTTCTGGAATGCGCCGCTCGACGACAAGCAGCACCAGCTCAACGCCTGCGACGCCGCGCTCGACATGCTGGAACGCGTCGACGACCTCAACCGTGCGCGCGAGCAGGAGGCCCAGGAGGGCGGGCACGTCTATGTGCCGCTCAACATCGGGGTCGGTCTCAACACCGGCACCTGCGTGGTCGGCAATATGGGCTCCGATGTGCGCTTCGACTATTCGGTGTTCGGCGACAGCGTCAATCTGGCCTCGCGGCTGGAGGGGCAGTCCAAGGAGTACGGCTTCCCGATCATCGTGGGATCGAAGACCGCGCTCGCGGTGAAGGAGAGGTTCGCGATCCTCGAGCTCGACTTCATCATGGTGAAGGGCAAGAAGGAGCCCGAGGTGATCTATGCGATCGCCGGCCGCGAGGACGTGGCCGGTTCAGGCCGCTTCCAGCGGCTGCGTAACCTGACCATCGAGATGCTCGCCTGCTACCGGAGCCGCGACTGGGACGGCGCGCTCGCGGCGATCGAGCGCGGCCGCAAGACCGACGAGGCGCAGACGCTGCAAT
>DASVOL010000083.1:0-4738 GCA_036383375.1 Bradyrhizobium sp.
GAGGTCGGTGCGGCTGTCCTTCAGCACGATCTCGGCCTCGTATTCGCGCTTGTCGGCGAGCGAGACTTTCACCTGGTCGGCGCCCTCGATCACGTGATTGTTTGTGACCACGAGGCCGGACGCATCGACCATCACGCCGGATCCGAGCGAGCGCTGCATCTGCTCGGGCTGCTGCCCCGGGACGCCGAAGAACCGGCGGAAGATCGGGTCGTCGAGAAACGGATTGCGGTTCTGCACCGTCTTGGCGGCGTAGACGTTGACCACCGCCGGCTGCACCCGCTGCACGATCGGCGCATAGGACAATTGGAGCTCGGCCTGCGAGGACGGCACGCGGCGGTCCTGGGCCGCGGACGGGGACAGATTCCCCATGAAGGCCAACGTGCACAGAGCGGATATGGCAGCGAAGCGGACGGGTCGGAGCATTCTCACCTCTCGTGGAAACGCCGGAATATAGGCGTGTTCGCCGGGCAATTGAAGGGCGCAGGGGCGGATAACTGGCCCCCGCCGGACCGGTGCAAAACCCGCGGCAGCCGCGTTGAAGCGCGCCGCCAAACTTCTATGATGACTGTCATCTCACTGCGCCGCTCCGCTTGTTGCCCGCGGACAACAAGCGGAACTGCGATGCCTCGAAGCGCTGTCGTGCGTCAGTCACGATCAACTCCTAGGACGTTTTAGTGAGTGAGTGGGGAATTCAAATACAACAGGGGTGCACAATGGGTGCGACAAAAGTTGGTGCAATCGCCATCGGGCTTGCAGGGGCGCTCGCCGCCTCGCCGGCCTATTCGCAATCGGCCGGAGGCGGCAGCGACGCGGAGATCGCGCTGCTGAAACAGCAGCTGAAGATGCTCGAGCAGAAGCTCGACAAGCTGCAGAAGCAGACCAATGCCAATACCGCGACCGCGGCCAGTGCAAATGCCAACGCGAAGGCGGCGGATGCGAAGGCCGCGCGGGTCGCAAGCGCCAACGCCGCGATCCCGGTCAAGGGCCCGGTCGCGCCGTCCGGCGTCGTGGTGACGATGCCGAACAACCGGCCGACGATCTGCACTGCGGATGAACAGAACTGCGTCGCGATCACGAGCCGCGTGCACTGGGATGTCGGCGGCTACGACTATCGTCCGAACACCGCAGCCACCTCGCCGCAGAAGCTCGACAGCGGTGAGAACCTCCGCCGCGCCCGCATCGGCATCGTCGGCAAGTTCTTCGGCGACTGGAATTACGCGTTGATCTATGACTTCGGCGGCTCGTCCGACGGCTTCGGCGGCGCGGCCGCGGGATCGCTGCCGGGTGGCGGCACCGCCGGCGTCGAGAATGCCTATCTGAGCTACACCGGCTTCAGGCCGTTCGGCGGCAAGATGGCCATCGAAGGCGGCATCATGGACATCCCGTGGACGCTGGACGAATCCACCAGCTCCAACGACATCCTGTTCATGGAGCGCGCCACGGTCGGCATCATCGCACAGAACATCGCGGCCGGAGACTTCCGTGCGGGCGCCGGCACCCGCTGGTGGAACGATCAGCTCTGGATCGGCGGCTACGTCACCGGACCGACCACCGGCGCGATCCACTCCGCGTCGTCAGTCACGCCGGCCGGCACCTCCGAGCAGTATGGCGGCGTCGTCCGTGTCGCCGGCAATCCGATCAGCGGCAAGGACTATTCGGTGCATATCGGCGCCGATGCGGAATGGCTGGTGCAGCCGCCGCGCAACCAGCTGACGCAGGCGCAGACGCTCACGCTCAACGACCGGCCCGAGCTGCGCATCGACCCGACGACATTGATCTCGACCGGTGCGATCGCCAACGTCTCGGGCGCACAGGTCTACGGCGTCGAGGCGGCGGCGACCTATGGCTCGTTCATCGCGCAGGGCGAGTACTATTGGTTCAATGTCGACCGCTCTGCGAATACCGGGCTGCCGCCGTTCGGCGCGCCGAGCCTGAAATTCGACGGCGGTTACGCGCAGGTCGGCTACGTGCTGACCGGCGAGAACCACGCCTACAATCCGGCTACGGCCTCCTATGGCGGTGTCAAGCCGCACGATCCGTTCTCGCTTGCCGGTGGCGGCATCGGCGCCTGGGAAATCGCCGGCCGCGTCAGCACGATGAACCTCAACGACCAGGTCGGCCAGGCCGTCGGCGTCGCCGGCGGACGGCAGACCGTCTACACCGCCGCGCTGAACTGGTACGTCAACAACAACGTCCGCTTCATGCTGAACTACCTGCACGGCGACGTCGCCAAGCAAGCCTCGGCGACCTCGCCTGCGGATACCGGCTCGAAGTTCGACGCGGTCGCGCTGCGCACGCAAGTTGCGTTCTGACGCGACCTGAACTGTCGTCGACAAAAGAAGGCCGGGAGCGACATCGCTCCCGGCCTTCTTCATTACCAATTGTCAGGCCGCGCGCTTCTTCTTCACCACGACTTCCGGCGCCGGCGCGCAGGACAGCCGTTCCTGATGGCCCTCGCCCCAGGCTTTCAAAATATCGATCACCGGACGCAGGCTCTCGCCGAGCTCGGACAGCGTGTATTCGACCCGCGGCGGCACCTCGGCGTAGACCTTGCGGGTCACGAGGCCGTCGTCCTCGAGCGCCCGCAGCTGTTTGGTCAGCATGCGCTGGGTGATGCCGGGCATCCGCCGCCGCAGCTCGCCGAAGCGCTGGGTGCCGGCCTGCAGGTGATACAGGATCACGCCCTTCCATTTGCCGTCGATCAGGTCGAGTGCCGCCTCGACCGCGCAGCCCGGCCGGCGCGCAAAATTCTTCCGTTTCATCGGTAATTTCCCAATAGTATACAAACAGGGACTAGTTCCCTGTTTTTACAGTACTTGCCAAAAGGACGCTAGCGCGACAGTTAGACGGCAGGCAATCGCCCACCACGGAGACCAGGCATGAAGGCCGTCGGATACCAAAAATCGCTGCCGATCGAGGCGGCGGATTCGCTCATCGATTTCGAGATCGCCAAGCCCGAACCGAAGGGGCGCGACGTCAGAGTCGCGGTGAAGGCCATCTCGGCCAACCCGGTCGACTACAAGGTGCGCAAGCGCGCGGCGCCGACCGACGGCAGCTACAAGATCCTCGGCTTCGATGCAGCCGGCGTGGTCGACGCGGTCGGGCCCGACGTCTCGCTGTTCAAGCCCGGCGATGAAGTGTTCTACGCGGGCTCGATCCAGCGTCAGGGCACCAATTCGGAGTTTCATCTGGTCGACGAGCGCATCGTCGGCAACAAGCCGGCCTCGCTGTCATTCGCGCAGGCTGCCGCCCTGCCCCTGACCTCGATCACCGCGTGGGAGCTGCTGTTCGACCGGCTCGGCGCGGTGCCGGGCAAGAGCCTCGATCCGCGCACGCTGCTGATCACCGGCGGCGCCGGCGGCGTCGGCTCGATCCTGATCCAGCTCGCGCGCCGCCTCACCGGGCTGACCGTGGTTGCGACCGCGACGCGGCCGGAGTCTCAAAAGTGGTGCCGCGATCTCGGTGCGCATGCGGTGATCGACCACTCGCAGCCGATGAAGGAGCAGATCGAGAGCTTGAAGCTGCCGCCGGTCGGCCTCGTCGCCAGCCTCACCTTCACCGACCAGCACTACAAGTCGATCGCCGATTTCATCGCACCTCAAGGCAAGTTCGGCCTGATCGACGATCCCGCCGAATTCAACGTCGCCGCGTTCAAAGGCAAGGCGGTGTCGGTGCATTGGGAATCGATGTTCACGCGCTCGTCGTTCCAGACGCCCGACATGATCGCGCAGCATCATCTGCTCAACGACGTCGCCGACCTGATCGACAAGGGCGTGCTGCGCACCACGCTCGACCAGACTTTCGGCACCATCAACGCCGCCAACCTCAAGCGCGCCCATGCGCTGCTGGAAAGCGGCAAGTCGCGCGGCAAGATCGTGCTGGAAGGCTGGTAAGCACAAATGTGTAGGGTGGATTAGCCGGAGGCGTAATCCACCACGCCACGCGCCGAGGACGGCGGGTTACGCTACGCTAACCCGCCCTACATGACTTCCCCACAGGCTGACGCGCGGCTTTTGCCAAAGCCACGATCACCTGTATGCTTCGCGCAACGATCACCCCGTCCTTAATCCGGCCGCGCGAGACGCGGCCGGAACGGTGGTGACGCCCCAAGGGGGATACATGGCGATGGGAGGAAACCGATGAGTTTGCTCACGGCCGATCCGTCGCGGATCGATCCGGAGTGGATGACGCGGGCGCTGCGCGAAGCCGGTGTGATCGACCGGGTCAGGGTCGTCGGTCTCGCCTGCAAGGCGGTCGGCAACGGCCTCGTCGGCGACAGCTATCGATTTCATCTGACCTATGACGGCGATGCGCCGAACGCCCCCGCAAGCGTGGTCGGCAAATTCCCGGCCGCCGATCCTGACAGCCGCCGCTCCGGGTCCGCGCACACGCTTTATGTCCGCGAAGTCGCGTTCTATCGCGAGCTGGCGGCGACCGTCGACATTCACACCCCGCGGCCTATCCTCGCCGAAATCGATCCGGCGACCGACGACTTCACGCTGATCCTGGAGGACCTCGCGCCCGCACGCCCGGGCGACCAGCTCGCCGGATGCGCGATTGCGGACTGCCTGACGGCGATGCGGGAGGCCGCCGCATTGCATGCGCCACGGTGGAACGACCCGACGCTCGATGCCGTTCAATGTTTTGTGGTGGCCGCAAGCCGGCGCAGGGATCTTCGCGCGGTGCTGCCCGGCATCATCGATCTCTACAAGGAACGGTATCACGGCGTGATCGAGCC
>DASVOL010000084.1:0-1699 GCA_036383375.1 Bradyrhizobium sp.
GGCAAGGCCGAGCGTCTGCGGATGCTGGCGAGCCAGGTCGAGCGGCTGGAGCGCGACATCGACAGCCTGAACGACCAGCTTGCGCCGCTGACCTCGTTCGTGCTGCCCGGCGGGACGCCGGCTTCTGCATATCTGCATCTCGCCCGGACGATATGTCGCCGCGCGGAACGGATCATGGTGGAACTCGCCGCGCGGCCGGACGAGACGGTCAATTCCGCTGGCATCCAGTATATGAACCGGCTGTCCGATTTCCTGTTCGTTGCCAGCCGCTTCCAGAACAATAAAGGGGCCGGTGACGTGTTGTGGGTGCCGGGCCAGAACCGCTAAACTGGTTCAAAACCGGGGGACGGTTTTTTGGCTTTGCCGCGTTGACCGAGGGGTACGGGACCTTTAGGTTCCGCGCCAGCCAACCGAAACCCATAAAATCAAAGCGAAAGAGGATCGATGAAGGTTCTTGTGCCGGTAAAGCGGGTCGTCGACTACAACGTCAAGGTCCGCGTCAAGAGTGACGGGACGGGCGTAGAGCTCGCCAACGTCAAGATGTCGATGAACCCGTTCGACGAAATCGCCGTCGAGGAAGCGCTGCGGCTGAAGGAAGCCGGCAAGGCGACCGAAGTGGTGGTGGTGTCGATCGGACCGGCGCAGGCTTCCGAGACCATTCGCACCGGGCTTGCGATGGGCGCCGACCGCGGCATCCTCGTCAAGGCCGAAGGCAATGTCGAACCGCTCGCGGTCGCCAAGATCCTCAAGGCGGTGGTCGAGGCGGAGCAGCCCGGCCTCGTCATTCTCGGCAAGCAGGCGATCGACGACGATAGCAATCAGACCGGCCAGATGCTGGCCGCGCTGCTCGGCTGGTCGCAGGCGACCTTCGCCTCCAAGCTCGAGGTCGATGGTTCTGACTTCAAGGTCACGCGCGAAGTCGACGGCGGCCTGCAGACCATCAAGCTCAAGGGCCCGGCGATCGTCACCACCGACCTCCGCCTCAACGAGCCGCGCTATGCGTCGCTGCCCAACATCATGAAGGCGAAGAAGAAGCCGATCGACGACAAGAGCGTCGCTGACTACGGCGTCGACGTCACGCCGCGTCTGGAAGTGCTGAAGACCGCGGAACCGGCGGGCCGCAAGGCGGGCGTCAAGGTCAAGGACGTCGCCGAACTCGTGAACAAGCTCAAGACCGAAGCCGGGGTTCTCTGATGACGACGCTGTTGATTGCCGAACACGACCACGAGACCCTGAAGGACTCGACCAACAAGGCGCTGACCGCGGCGAGCCAGCTCGGCGGCGACGTCCACGTGCTGGTTGCCGGTGGCGGCCAGGGCACCAAGGCGGCGGCGGAAGCAGCCGCCAAGCTTGCCGGCGTCGCCAAGGTGCTGGTGGCCGAAGGCCCCGCCTATGAGCACGACTTGGCCGAGCCGCTGGCTGCGCTGATCGTCGCGCTGGCGCCGAACTATGACGCGTTCGTCGCGCCGGCGACCTCGCGCTTCAAGAACGTGATGCCGCGCGTCGCCGCGCTGCTCGACGTCATGCAGGTCTCCGAGATCATCAAGGTCGTCGCGCACGACACCTATGAGCGGCCGATCTATGCCGGCAACGCGATCCAGACCGTCAAGTCGAAGGACGCCAAGAAGGTCATCACGGTCCGTACCTCGACCTTCGCCGCAGCCGGTGAAGGCGGCAGCGCCGCGATCGAGAACGCCGC
>DASVOL010000085.1:0-1556 GCA_036383375.1 Bradyrhizobium sp.
ATGCTGACGCAATCCACGAAGCAGTCGCTGGTGATGGGCATCGCGCTGCATCCATACCTGGTCGGCCAGCCCCACCGGCTGCGGCCGCTGCGACGCGCCCTGCAGGCGATCGTCGCAAGGCGCGAGGACATCTGGATCACCACCGCCGGCGAGATCGCGGCATTTTCGCGCGCCCTGCCCGACGGCATCGTGCCGACATAAGAAACTGGAGACTTGAAGTGACAGCCATCGACACACTCTTTCAGAACGCGCGGCTCACCGACGGCCGGCTGGTCGAAATCGCCGTCCGCGGCGGCAAGATCGTGGCGATCACGTCGTCCCCACAAAGCTACGGCGCAGTCGGCGAAACGCGCGATCTTGGCAAGCGCCTGGTGCTCCCCGGCATGGTGGAAGGTCACATCCACCTCGACAAATGCTTCATCGGTGACGACTGGAAACCGCACCGGCCCTGCACCGCGGGCTTCAACGTGCGCGAGCGTGTCAAATTCGAAAAGGAAGCCCTCGCCGCCGCCAAGCCGATCCCGGTTCGGGCCGCGGCCCTGATCGATCTTTGCGTCTCGCAGGGCACGACTCAGATGCGCAGCCATGTGGATGTCGATTCCGAGGTCGGCCTGCGACATTTCGAGCCGATCGCCGCCGCACGTGAGGCGCACCGGGAGAAGGTTTCAATCCAGATCGTCGCGTTCCCACAGAGCGGCATCGTGACGTCGCCCGGAACGGCCGAATTGCTTGAGGAAGCCGTTCGCGCCGGCGCCGATCTGATCGGCGGACTTGATCCCGCAGGCCATGATGGTGACGTCGCCGGGCATCTCGACGTCGTCTTCGGGATCGCCGAACGGCATGGCGTCGGCATCGATATTCACCTGCATGACGGCGGTCTGCAGGGCATCTCGGAGATCGAGGAGATCGCGCGACGGACCAAGGCGTCGGGCCTTGGCGGCAAGGTCGCGATCAGCCATGCCTATGCGCTCGGCGAAGTGGCCGTCGATGTCGCTCAACGTACTGCGCAGCGGCTAGCCGAAGCCGGCGTCGCCATTTTCACCAACGCCCCGGGGGCGCACGCATTTCCGCCCGTGTTGCTGCTTCGCGATGCCGGCGTCACCGTGTTCTCCGGCAACGACAACATCCGCGATTCCTGGTGGCCCTACGGCGACGGCGACCTGCTCGAACGCGCAATGATGGTCGGCTATCGCTCCGGGTTCAACACGGACGATCAATTGGCCGCGGCCTTCGACATGGTGACGACCAACGCAGCGCGCGCGCTTGGCCTCAAGGATTACGGCCTCATCGTCGGCGGAACAGCGGATTTCGTCGTGCTTGACGCCCGGCATGTGCAGGAAGCCGTGGTCGCTCGTCCCAAGCCACGCGATGTCTACAAGGCCGGCCGACTCGTCGCGCAGGGTGGCGTGATGGTTGCGGCCGGCGCCCGGAAGCAGTGAACATGGAGGAATCGCCCTTGACGAACAGTCGCAATGCCGATCTCAATCCCAGCTGCTTGCGCCGGGAAACGGTCCGCTGCCCGATATGGCCTGATGCGGACGTGCCTTGCGTGACTA
>DASVOL010000086.1:0-2642 GCA_036383375.1 Bradyrhizobium sp.
ACCGGGACGATCGCGATGCCGCGGGTCACCAGCCGCTGCAACCAGTCCGGCAGCTTGAGGTCGAGGAAGCCCTGCATCACGATCTGGCCGGCCAGCGTCGCCGTCACCGTCGAGTTGAGACCGGACGCCAGCAGCGCCACGGCAAACAGCGTCGAGGCGATGCCGAGGCCGAGCAGCGGCGACAGCAGCTCGAAGGCCTGATCGATCTCGGCGACGTCTGAGTGGCCGCTCTTGTGGAAGGTCGCGGCCGCCAGCACCAGGATCGCGGCGTTGACGAACAGCGCCAGCATCAGCGCGATGGTGGAGTCGGTGGTCGCCCATTTGATCGCGTCGCGCCGGCCCTCCTCGGTGCGCGGATAGGCGCGGGTCTGCACGATCGATGAGTGCAGATAGAGGTTATGCGGCATCACGGTGGCGCCGATGATGCCGATCGCGATGTAGAGCATCTCCGGATTGGTGACGATCTCGCGCGACGGCATGAAGCCGCCGATCACACCGGCAATCGGCGGCGCGGCGGCGGCGATCTGGACCGCGAAGCAGACCGCGATGACGATCAGCAGCGCAATCACGAAGGCCTCGAGGAAGCGGAAGCCGCGGTTCATCAGGAGCAGCAGCAGGAACGCATCGAGCGCCGCCAGCAGCGCACCGCCGATCAGGGGAATGCCGAACAGCAGCTTCAGCGCGATCGCGGTGCCGATCACTTCGGCGAGGTCGCAGGCGATGATCGCGGCCTCGCAGGCGAGCCACAGCAGCAAGTTCACCGGCGGCGAATAGGTCGCGCGGCAGGCCTGCGCCAGGTCGCGGTCGGTGGCGATGCCGAGCCGGGCCGAGAGCGCCTGCAGCAGGATCGCCATCAGGTTGGAGAGCAGGATGACCGACAGCAGCGTGTAGCCAAACTTCGATCCGCCCGCGAGATCGGTCGCCCAATTGCCCGGGTCCATATAGCCGACCGAGACCAGGTAGCCCGGCCCGGCGAAGGCCAGCAGCCGCCGCCACCACACGCCGGTGCTCGGCACCGCGACGGTCGCGTTCACCTCGGGCAGGCTGCGGGCATGCCCGGCATCGCCGCGCCAGCCGTCCGGCACGGCGTCAGGAACAGAAATGGAAGACATTTCAGGAGTCCGAGCGTCCATCCCGGAAGGATGGCCGATCTCTCCCGTTATTGCAACTCATTTGCAACTGCATCTAGGCTCACGAAAATGATACCGGCCGCCTCCGGCCCTGGCCCTCCCCGGCAAGCGGGAGACGGGATTGCAGCTCCGATGCGGCTGCCAAACTCGCCCTCACTTCCACTCTAGGGTGCTGTCCTAGTTAGGACACTCGCAACCCAGAATTAGGACACTGAGCAATGGCTTTCTGGAAGTCGTAATGGAGGGTGCAGCATGACTTACGTTCCACCTCCACCTCCCGAGCGATCCTTCGGGGCGGGCTGTGGCTTCACCGTTTTCATGCTGTTCATCGCTCTAATATTGATCGCGGTAACGATTGGCCCGCTTCTGACTAAGAGAGGATGGAGCTGACGGAAAGACAGTTCCGTGCTCCCTTTGCTCGGGCCGTTTCTTTTGGGCGTGCCCTGTGGATGGGTCGCACATCAAGGAAATAGATCAGTCGTTTTTAGGGACGATCCGTACGACAGAAACGGATGGCCCAAGGCGCTTCTTGCGGGATCGGAGTAGCGTGATGAGGCCTTGGCTTGGCGGCCTGTGCGGTGCGTTCGGCGGATGGATTGGCGGCATGCTGGCGTCAGGTGATCCGCTTGGCTCGCTATTAGGTGCAGCGGGCGGATTTCTTGGCGTCTTCTACGCGATGCGGAAGTCGAGCAAGCCAACGTCCACGACCAACTCCTAGCGAGTTACGAACTCTGTTCACCCACCGAGATCGCCGGCAGCTCTTCTCCTCTATGGAGAGAGAGTAGTTGGCGGACCATAAGTGCTGCGTCGTCACGCGGACCTTTGTTTTGGCGTTGTCGGGAAACGGGTGGGATCGGGCGTCTTCCAACCACACACTATGGCCAGATCGAATTTGCCAGGGATTCTGCCATGTCTGCCGATACGCCTCGCCTGCCAAGCACTTTCAACCGCCTGGCCTGGTCCAACCTCGCCGCGCAATCGGCCGAGCAGATTGCGCTTGCGGCTGCGCCCATCGTTGCCGTGCTGGTGCTCGGCGTCGGCGAAGGCCAGACCGGCCTGTTGCAGACCGCGCTGACGCTGCCCTTCATTCTGTTTGCGATCCCCGCCGGCCTGCTCGCCGACCGCGTGTCGCGGCGCTGGGTGATGGCGGGCTCCGAGGCGCTGCGCGCCGCTGCATTGGCCGCGATCCTGCTGTTGCTGTGGTTCGGCGCGATGACATTGCCGCTGCTCGCTCTGCTCGGCTTCATCGCCGTCTGCGGCACGGTTGCCTACAGCGTCGCAGCTCCCGCGCTGGTCCCGTCGCTGGTGACCTCGCAGCAATTGCCGGCCGCGAATGCCCGTATCGAGCTTGCCCGCACCGTCGCCTTCGCCAGCGGACCCGCGCTCGGCGGCGTGCTGGTCGGCTGGGTCGGCGCGGCGCCCGCCTTCGGCTTTGCCGCGGCGCTGTCGATGATCGCCGTCGTGCTGCTGTCGGGGATCTTCGAGCCCGTGCGCCAGGACACGCCGCGCCGC
>DASVOL010000087.1:0-5796 GCA_036383375.1 Bradyrhizobium sp.
ACAACGAGGGGGCGGGGGCTGTATCGCTCTCGCCCTGTTCTGAGGACTGGCTTTAGGCCGTCCTCGAGGAACGCCCAGGTGGTGGAATTGGTAGACGCGCTGGCTTCAGGTGCCAGTGGCTTAACGGCCGTGAAGGTTCGAGTCCTTTCCTGGGCACCATTTTGCGGGATTTGGTCCCCAAATAGGTCTGCTTCCAAGCATCGGAGCTAGCCGGACGGCGATCGGGCATCGCCGCCGTGACGGATCTTGGCTGGGCCAAATCTCGTCAGCATCTCCCTTAGACCACCCGTTTACCCGCCTTCTCCGCCACCGATTTCTGCACAAAATACATCGCCACCAGCGCGACGGCTGCGGACGCGCAGACGACGTAGCCGATCCGGTCGAAATGCAGCAGGGAGCCGTCCGCATTCTCGGCGACGATTGCAGCTGCGACCACCGAACCCAGCCCGCCCGAGAGCTGCTGTACCGAGGCTGAGACCGCGCTGAACGATCCGCGCTGGCTGGCGTCGGGGATCGCCGACATCAGCGCCTGCGACGGGATCATGCGCGAGAAGATGCCGACGAACATCAGCACATTGACGATGATCGCGGTTAGCAGCGAGACGTGGCCGAGATGGGTGTAGATCAGCACCATGATGGCCGACACCACGCAGCCGAAGATGAAGGTCGGATATTTGCCGAACGCATCGCTGGCGCGGCCGACCAGCGGCCCCATCAGGATGCTGAACAGGCCGGAGACCAGATAGATCGTCGGCAGATGGACGATGTCGATGCCGAGATTGTGCACCGTGAAGGCGCTGCCGAACGGCATCAGCATGAAGCCGCCGGTCGCCAGCAACGTCGTCACCAGGAAGGCCAGCGTGTAACGCGGCTGCGCGACGGTTGAGATCAGATGCTGGAACGGGTTGCGGTCGTGCTGCAGCTTGAGATGTCCGTCGACCGGCTCCATGACCAGCGCGATGGTGGCGATTGCCGCAATCGACAGGCCGACGATGGCCACGAAGCAGATGTGCCAGTTCCAGTGATTGGCCAGGAAAAGCCCGGCAGGCACGCCGAGCACCTGGCTCGCGGCGAACGCGGTCTGGATGAAGCCCATCACCCGGCCGCGCAGATGCAGCGGAAACAGGTCGGTGACGATCGCAAGCACGACGGAGCCGATCACGCCGCCGAACAGGCCGGTGACGATACGGCCGAGCAGCAGCACGTGGAAATTCTGCGCCACCGCGCACAGCACGGTGCCGAAGGTGAAGCCGACATAGAAGAACAGCAACATCCGCTTGCGGTCGAAGCGATCGGCAAAGCCGGCGGCGAGGATGCCGGAGATGCCGGCCGCGAACGCGTAGGCCGAGACCGCGACGCCGAACTGTCCCGCCGTGATGTTGAGCGACGGCATCAGGATGGCGCCGAGCGGCGACATGATGATGAAGTCGAGGATCAGGGTGAACTGCGTGAACGCAAGCAGCGCGATCAGGAACGCTTGATAACGCGAAAAGCCGCGTTCCTGCGGTTCGTCGATCGGCGCGGCGATGGTCTGTTCCGACATGAGGCTCATTTCACTGAAGGGTAAGTGCGGGCTGGCAACAAATAGGGAGCGCCTGGTCCGATTTCACGGGGCTGCACATCACAAGTTCCAGCGGCATCGGCCAGGTCGGCGGCCGATCGCGCGAGCAAATCTGTGCCCGGACGGCTTCGCAAGAGGTGAAGCGCGCACCGGGTTGTGGCCGGGGAGGCCTGCAACGCGGGCACTCTGTACATCACGGACGCGGAAGCGTATGCACGCAAAGGATGTGAATCGAAGCAATGCAGCTGAAGGTTCCGTCTGTGGCGATCCAGCAACAGATCGCCACAAATCGTCTCAAGCTTGAACGGAGCGGATCAGCCGACGCTGAGAGCGGGGCAGGGGGTTACAGGTGGCGTGAGGCCGGGGGTCGGGTTCGCGCCGAGGTTGGAGATGGGCATGGTTTCATCGCGGCTCGCGGCGATCCTGTCGTGCACTCTGGGTGGTGGCTGTCTTCTATCGGTCTCGCCGGCGTTTGCCGCCTGCGATAGCCTCGCGCCGGTGAGCGGTCAGACGGTGACCTGCTCGACCGCCGCGCCGAATCCCTCGCCCGCCGGCGTGCAGGCCGCAGCCGGCAGCTCGAACGTCACCGTCAACGTGCTGAAGGGCGTCGGCATCACGCCTGGCGCCGGTGCCAATGCGATCGGCCTTGTCTCCCGTAGTACCGCCATCAACAACGGCACGCTGACCATCAGCGGCGGCGGCACCGGAATCTTCGGCAGCGGCAACGGCAACGCCTTTACCAACGGCACGTCCGGCCTGATCACGACCACGGGTGCCGGCAGCAATGCAATCGCCGCCAGCAGCAGCGGCAACACGCTGGTCAACAACGGCACGATCACGACGCAGAACGGCACTTCGCGCGGGCTTGCCATCATTGGTCTGACGCCGAACGGCAGCAACACGCTGATCAATACCGGGACCATCACGACCCAGGGACCGCAATCGTATGGTCTTTACGTCCAGACCGGCGACAACAACACTTTCATGAACAGCGGAACGATCACGACCTCCGGCGCGCAGGCTCGCGCGATCTTCTCCGCCGGACAGTTCGCCAACATCACCAATACCGGCACCTTGCTGACGACCGGCAGCACGCTGGCCGGGGTGGCGAACAACACCGTCTTTATGCAGGGCAACGCCAATGTGCTGACCAACAGCGGCACCATCGAAGCGCGCGGCGCCGGTTCCGATGCGGTGTTCTCCAACACTGCGGGGGCATCCTTCACGGCGACGATCCAGAATCTCGCCGGCGGCAAGATCATCAGCCAGAACGGGCCCGCGATCCGCACGCTCAACGGCGCCACCACCATCGTCAATGCCGGCCTGATCGCCGGCAATAGCGGCACGGCGCTCGCAGGTGGGGGCGGTGCCGTGACCATGATCCTGCAAAACGGCTCGCAGATATCAGGCCTTGCCGATGGCGGCGGCGGCAACAACCAGGTGCGGCTGCAAGGCAGCGGCACGGTCGACAATGCCTTCGCGCGATTCCAGACGCTGACGATGGAAGGCAATGACTGGACCTGGGCCGGCACCGGCACCTTCGCCAACACCTTCATCAACAGCGGCTCGCTGACCTTGCAGACCTCGCTCACCGGCAATGTCTCGATCGCGGCGGGGACCAGCCTCTTGGCCGGCAACGATGCCAACCCGTCGATCACATCGTTTCCGGGCGGGCCGCCGATCACCGTCACCAACGCCGGCGTCATCAACCTCACCAACGGCGGCGCCACCGCAGCGAACAGCCTGACGATCGCCGGCAACTATGTCGGCACTGGCGGCTCCCTTTTTCTGCGTAGCGTGCTTGGCAGTGACGGTTCGCCGTCGGACCGCCTTGTCATCTCCGGCGGCACTGCGTCGGGCTCGACCGCGGTGACGGTCACCAACGCCGGCGGCGCCGGCGCGCTGACCACCGCCGATGGAATCATGGTGGTGCAAGCCGTCAACGGCGGCACCACGGCCCCGGGCGCATTCGGCCTCTCAAGTGCGGTCGTTGCCGGCGCGCACGAATATCTGCTGTTTCGCGGCGGCGTCTCCGCGGGCAGCGCCGACAATTGGTATCTGCGCTCGCAGCTGTTGCCCGGCACATCGCCGCCTGCGCCGCCGGCAGTGCTCGGTGGGGGTGTGACGCCATCAGGGCTGCCCGCAGAGGATCTGTCATCGCTGACGCCGCCGCCGGCCGGTGCCGCGCCGGTCGAGCTCTACCGCGAGGAAGTCGCGGTCTATTCGGCGTTGCCGCAGGTCGCGCAGAAGCTCGGGCTCGCGACGCTCGGCACCTTCCATCAGCGCCAGGGCGACCAG
This sequence comes from Bradyrhizobium sp., assembly GCA_036383375.1. Classification (GTDB taxonomy): domain Bacteria; phylum Pseudomonadota; class Alphaproteobacteria; order Rhizobiales; family Xanthobacteraceae; genus Bradyrhizobium. The sequence continues at coordinate 3,860 of DASVOL010000087.1, forward strand.
GCATTGCTGACCGGTGGCGGCGAACAACCAGCGGCGTGGGCGCGTGCATATGGCTCGCACAGCGCGCAGAGCTGGGCCGGCACGGTCAGCCCCTCGTTCGACGGCACCATGGCCGGTGTGCAGGTCGGCGCCGACATCCTGCGCTTTGAGTCCGCGCCCGGGCATCATGATCGCGCCGGCTTCTTCTATGCCTATGGCTGGGCCAGCGGCAGCATCAACGGCTTCGCGGTCGGCATGAACAACGTCCGCACCGGCACGCTCTCGATCGACAGCCAGAATGTCGGCGGCTACTGGACCCATATCGGCCCCTCAGGTTGGTACGTCGACGCCGTGCTGATGGGCAGCTTCTATGGTGCAAGTCCGCAGTCGGATCGTCAGGTCGGCGCGCTCGTGTCGGGCACCGGTGTTGCGGCGTCGCTGGAAACCGGCGTGCCGATCCCGCTGAATCGTGTTGTCGCGATCGAGCCGCAGGCGCAACTGATCTGGCAGCGCCAGTCGTTCGACAGCTTCAACGACATCTTCTCCAGCGTCGCGCCCGGCAGCGCCGATACGCTGACCGGCCGGCTCGGCGTGCGCGTTCCCGCGACCTTCATTGTCGGTACCGCCGAACTGCGTCCCTATCTCGAAGCCAATCTCTGGCACACGGCTGCGAACGACCGCAGCATCGCCTTCGCGACGACCGACCTGATCGGCGTGCAAAGCCGTGGCACCGCGGTGGAGATCGGCGCCGGCGTTACCGCGCAGCTCAATCGCACGATCAGCGCCTATGCCAGCGCCGGCTACACCACGTCGGTGGACAGCACCCGTCGTGACGACATCACCGGCCGGTTCGGGCTGCGCGTCAGCTGGCAATGATGGCGCGCTTGCATGGGCGCTGGCGGACTGCCCAAGCCATTGTCTCCGCTGCACAATGGCGCTAAACCCGGAGCCATCTGTGCGTGCACAATGAGGTTCGCATTGCCGGCGCTGCGCCCTTGATGGGCTTTGACGCCGAGACGCAACAAGGCTTGATGCACGCTCGCCTGTCGGGGAATTGAACGATAGCTTGTCCCGAGAGCGATTCGACGAGGTTTTTGACAGCATGACCATCCGCCTGCATCGCGGCGACCTGCCCGATCTCACTCGCTACACCGACTCTGTTGCGATCGACACCGAGACCATGGGACTGCATCCGCATCGTGACCGGCTCTGTGTGGTGCAGATGTCGAACGGCGACGGCACCGCCGATGTGATCCAGATTCCGAAGGGACACACCGACTCGCCGAACCTGAAGGCGCTGCTCGCCAACCCTGCGATCACCAAGATCTTCCATTTCGCCCGGTTCGACGTCGCGGTGCTCTACAACACCTTCGGCGTGATGCCGGCGCCGGTGTATTGCACCAAGATCGCCTCACGCCTGTCGCGCACTTATACCGATCGCCATGGCCTGAAGGATCTGGTGCGCGAGGTGCTGAATGTCGACTTGTCGAAGCAGCAACAGTCGAGCGATTGGGGTGCGCAGAGCCTTACCGAAGCCCAGCTCGCCTATGCCGCCTCCGACGTGCTGCATCTGCATGCGCTGCGCGAAAAGTTGAATGTGATGCTGGCGCGCGAGGGACGCACGGATCTCGCGAAGGCCTGCTTCGATTTCCTGCCGACCCGCGCCAGGCTCGATCTCGACGGCTGGGAGGCCGAGGACATCTTCGCCCATTCCTGATTTCGTCCGTTCATCATGGGCGCCGAATTCGTCGCAGCGGGGCCGGTTTCGCCCCGTTTCGGCCAAACTGTTCACGCGTGGTCCGCCCTGAAGTCGGCTTGGGGGGCGCGACGCGAGGTCCGGGCTGCATATTGGGGCGGCTCCGGCTAGAATAGGGGCAATTTCGCGCCTCTGGAGCTCAAGTGAATTCGGTTCAGAATCCAGCGCAGCATCCCGGCTATCTCACGGGCCTCGAGGCGCG
>DASVOL010000088.1:0-2351 GCA_036383375.1 Bradyrhizobium sp.
TGCAAGGTGGTCGGCGAGGAATACTTCCCGCTCGGCTCGACCCAGTTCAACTCGGTGATCAACAAGATCAAGCTGACCAAGCCGGACGTGATCTACGCGATCATCGTCGGCGGCTCCAACGTCGCGTTCTACAAGCAGCTCAAGGCCGCCGGCATCGACCTGTCCAAGCAGACGCTGCTGACGATCTCGGTCACCGAGGACGAGATCGACGGCATCGGCGGCGAGAACATCGCCGGCGCCTATGCCTGCATGAAGTACTTCCAGTCGCTCGACAATCCGAACAACAAGGCCTTCGTGCCCGCGTTCAAGAAGATGTGGGGCGAGAAGACCGTGATCGGAGACGTCACCCAGGCTGCGTATCTCGGTCCGTGGCTGTGGAAGTTGACGGTGGAGAAGGCGGGCTCCTTCGACATCGACAAGATCGCAGCGGCGTCGCCCGGCGTCGAGTTCAAGGGCGCGCCGGAAGGCTATGTCCGGATCCACGAGAACCATCATCTGTGGTCGAAGACCCGCGTCGGACGCGCCAAGGCCGACGGCCAGTACGAGCTGATCTACGAGACCGCCGATCTCGTCGAGCCGGATCCGTTCCCCAAGGGCTACCAGTGAGGCTGCGCGCCTAAGGCGCAACTTCACTTCAAACGCATCGCGGCGTGGACGAAGTCGTCCACGCCCACGATCCGCCGTCGCGGCCGTGTCGCGACGTATGCCCTTGGACTGGAGGACCAGATGTTCGGCGACTATTCGATCAGCGATCTCGGCGCCATCCTTGCGATGCAGGGATTTGCCGGGCTCATCCTGTTCTCCGTCTATGTGCTGATGGCGCTGGGGCTTGCCATCATCTTCGGCCAGATGGGCGTTATCAACATGGCCCATGGCGAGTTCATGATCCTCGGCGCCTACGTCACCTGGATGACGTCGAACGCCGTGCAGCACGTCGCGCCCTGGCTGTTCCCCGGTTACTTCTTCATCGCGATGATCCTGGCGTTCATCGCCTCCGGCGCGCTCGGCATGCTGGTCGAATGGGCGCTGATACGCCATCTGTACAAGCGTCCGCTCGATACGCTGCTGGCGACCTGGGGGCTCAGCCTGATCCTGCAGCAGGCCTATCGCTCGATCTTCGGCGCGCGCGAGGTCGGCGTCGAGCTGCCGGAATGGATGATGGGCTCCTGGCAGGCGACCGACTCGATCCAGATCCCGATCAACGGCATGTTCGTGATGGCGCTGACCATGCTGATCACGATCGCGGTCGCCTACGTGCTGTTCTGGTCGAGCTGGGGCAAGCAGGTGCGCGCGGTGGTGCAGAACCGCGTGATGGCGGGCGCCGTCGGCATCAACACCGAGAAGGTCGATCGCTACACCTTTGGCCTCGGTTGCGGCATCGCCGGGATCGCGGGCTCGGCCTTCACCATGATCGGCTCGACCGGGCCGACCGCCGGCCAGCTCTATATCGTCGACACCTTCCTGGTCGTCGTGTTCGGCGGCGCGGCCTCGCTGTTCGGTACCATCGCCTCCGCCTTCTCGATCTCGCAGACCCAGTCGACGCTGGAATTCTTCCTGTCGGGGTCGATGGCCAAGGTGATCACGCTGCTCACGATCGTCGCGATCCTGATGGTGCGTCCGCAGGGGCTCTTCGCGCTCAAGGTCCGCAAATAAGAACAAGCAGGCAGGTCATGGTCATCAACTCGCGCTTTTTCAATCGCTCCGAACTGCTCGGCTTCCTTGCGCTCGCGGTACTGCTCCTTGTCATCCTGCCGCTGTCGCTGGATATCTTCCGTCTCAATTTGGTCGCCAAATATCTGACCTACGCCTTCGTCGGTATCGGCCTCGTGCTGTGCTGGGGCTATGGCGGCATCCTGAGCCTGGGGCAGGGCGTGTTCTTCGGCCTCGGCGGCTACTGCATGGCGATGTACCTCAAGCTCGAGGCGTCGTCGGTCGCAAACACCAAGATCCAGTCGACGCCGGGCATCCCCGACTTCATGGACTGGAACCAGATCACGCAGCTGCCGCTGTTCTGGAAGCCGTTCCACAGTTTTCCGGTCACGGTGCTGGCGATCCTGCTGGTTCCCGCGTTGTTCGCGCTGGTCATCGGCGCTGCGATGTTCAAGCGCCGGGTCGGCGGCGTGTACTTTGCGATTATCACGCAAGCGATCGCGGCGATCCTCACCATCCTGATCGTGGGGCAGCAGGGTTACACCGGCGGCATCAACGGTATTACCGATTTGCGCACGCTGCACGGTTGGGACATCCGCACCGATCACGCCAAGTTCATTCTGTATTTCGTCGAGGTTGTGCTGCTGTTCGGATGCATCGTTGCCGCGCAATTCATCCGGCTGACAAAACTCGGGCGCATC
>DASVOL010000089.1:0-4947 GCA_036383375.1 Bradyrhizobium sp.
CGCCTATTCGTTCGATCGCCTCACCAAGGCGATCGGCACCCTGCTCGCGCGCGCCGTCGCGGCCGGCGCGATCCGCGACGACATCAGCGCCGAGGACGTGCTGCGCGCGCTGATCGGCATGTGCTACATGCACGACCAGCCGGGCTGGCAGACCACGGCGCTCCGGCTGCTGGATGTGTTCGTGGATGGCTTGCGGGTACTGCCGGCGAATGCGATGACGGAATCGCGCAAGCCAAAACCGGCGCCAAAGAAGGCCAGCCCCAAGCCGTCACGCTAGCCGGCGGTGTGAAGTAGCCCGCATGAGCCAACGGGTCGCGCTGATGCGCGCCCGATGACAGGCTCCGCGACATGCGGGACCGACTGCCCTGGATATCGTTGTGGTCATCCAGGCTACGCCGTCGAGGCTGGCCACCGACCGCCGCACTGAAGTCAGGGACGTCCGGTGCGTGGGCGCAGCCACCGCATGATGATCGCGTGCGGCGTTCGCCGGCTGCGCGGCAGGTCGTGGCGCTGCAGCGCAGCCTTGGCAAAGGCTGCGGCCTGCTCGCTGGAATGCCGTTTCTCGCGCGCCAGCAACATCCATTCGCGAATGACGGCGCGCCGTACCTTGGACATGGGAATTTCCTTTCGGGACGAGCGGCGTCGCCGTTGCGCACAATAAGCCGCGCGTCAGGCCGCCAGTTGCAACGGATGGGCCTGCGATCGGCGGGCCGACAGCGCGCAACCGCACTCATGCACGATACCCTGCTCGACGACGAAGCCGCGCCGCTCCAGCGACGCGCGCAGGCTCTGGTTGGCCGAAGCCTTCTGCGCATCGACCCACACCACGAGCACCGCACGCGCGCTGAGGAAATTCGTCAGCCAGTCCAGCGACGGTTCGAGTGCGAGAAGCGTGCGCCGCCGCCAATCGACCAGCGCAACGTCATACTGACCGGCGGGGCGACCGCAATTACCTGATGACGCCGCGCGCGAAAAGCCGCGCCGGTGCAGCTCGAACATCAATTCCATGCTCTTCGCGCCGGCCACGACGATGCGCTGCTGCGTCGAACAGCCGGCCAGCGCAATCATCGGTTCAATAATTCTGTCGCCGGCAGCAACCTGAAGCGAAGACATGACATCACCTGTACCCGTTTGCTCTCGCGCGTCCGGCCGAGCCTCGGCGGCCTGCCGTCCGCGGGAACGCTTGCATAGGGCTCAATATCTTCAGGACGGGATATGAATTCGAGAGCGCTGCGGGCTCCGCGGCATATGAGCGGCATAAGCCCGCGCCAATCTGCCGGCGGTGGTACCAGGCCCCTCGCCGGCCGAGCCTATTGCCACAAACATATCGTAATCAGATATATTTGACGCGGAAGACCCGTTTTGGGCGCGGATTCCGGCCATTGAACGAAGGTCGAATGGGCGATCCGGCGTTTCCATTCGCCCGCCGTCCCCGGGAATGAGTATGCTGGCAAAAAACAGGTAGACGCGAACTCCGCGATCTGCCGATTGGCCATGGCGAGGAAACGCGCGTTCGCGCTCGAGCATTTCGAGCACGAGTCCCGGCATTCGGGAAAAGATGCGCCTGCCGTTCATTTGGATTGCAGAAATGAACGAGAGCATCTCATCTCCGTTTATCCGCTACCCTATTGGCACCTCGCTGCTGATGGCCGGCATTCTGTTCGTCGGCATGGTGGCCTATCCATTGCTGCCGGTCGCACCGCTGCCGCAGGTCGACTTTCCGACCATCCAGATCTCCGCAAGCCTGCCCGGCGCCAGCCCCGAAACCATGGCCTCCTCGGTGGCGCAGCCGCTGGAGCGGCAATTCGCGCAGATTCCCGGCATCGCGCAGATGACCTCGACGAGCTCGCTCGGGTCGACTGCGGTCACCATCCAGTTCGATCTGAACCGCAACATCGACGGCGCGGCCAACGACATCCAGGCCGCGATCAACGCCGCCGGCGGCCAGCTGCCGAAGAACCTGCCGTCGCCGCCGACCTATCGCAAGGTCAACCCGGCCGACTCGCCGATCCTGCTGCTGTCGGCGACCTCCGACACCCTGCCGTTGATCCGGGTGAGCGATGCGGTCGACGCCCAGCTCGGGCAGCAGATCAGCCAGATTTCCGGCGTCGCCCAGGTGTTCATCGGCGGCCAGCAGAAGCCCGCGATCCGCGTGCAGATCGATCCCGCCAAGCTGGTCGCCAAGGGGCTCTCGCTGGAAGATATCCGCAGCCAGATCGCCATCACGACGGTCGACAGCCCGAAGGGCAATATCGACGGCGCGAGCCGCGCCTACACGATCTACGCCAACGATCAGCTCCCGGATGCCAACGACTGGAATGACGTCATCGTCGCCTACCGCAACGGCGGCCCGTTGCGGATTCGCGACATCGGCCGGGCTATCGCCGGGCCGGAAGACATGAAGCAGGCGGCCTGGGCGGACGGCAAGCGCGGCGTGTTCCTCGTCATCTTCAAGCAACCCGGCGCCAACGTCATCGGAACGGTCGACAGGATCAAGGCGCAGCTTCCGAGGCTGATTGCCGCGATTCCGCCCGCCATCAAGATCAAGATCATCAGCGACCGGACATTGACCATTCGCGCCGCCGTCGAGGACGTGCAGATCACGCTGCTGATCACCATCGTTCTGGTCGTCATGGTGATCTTCGTCTTCCTGCGGAGCTTCTGGGCCACGGTGATTCCCGCCGTCACCGTGCCGCTCGCCCTGCTCGGCGCCTGCGCGCTGATGTGGGTGTTCGGCTATACGCTCGACAATCTGTCGCTGATGGCGCTGACGATTGCGGTCGGCTTCGTGGTCGACGACGCCATCGTCATGCTGGAGAACATCACGCGCTACGTCGAGCAGGGCGAGCGGCCGCTTGCCGCGGCGCTGCGGGGCGCCGGCGAGATCGGATTCACGATCCTGTCGATCAGCATTTCATTGGTCGCGGTGCTGATCCCGCTGCTGCTGATGGGGGGCGTCATCGGCCGGCTGTTCCGCGAGTTTGCGGTGACGCTGGCGATGGCGATCTTCGTCTCGCTGGTGGTGTCGCTGACGCTGACGCCGATGATGGCATCGCGCTTCCTGCGCGCGCATGGCGAAACCAGGCACGGCCGGCTCTACCAATGGAGCGAGGCCGCATTCGACCGGATGCTGCATGGCTATGAGCGCGGCCTCGATCTGGCGCTCGGCTGGAGCCGGACCACGCTGTGCATCTTCTTCGCGACGCTGGCGCTGTCGGTCTATCTGTTCGTGATCATTCCGAAGGGATTCTTCCCGCAACAGGACAACGGCTTCCTGAACGCGGTCTCGGAGATGGCCCAGGACATCTCGTTTGCCGACATGAAGCAGCATCAGGAAGAACTCAGCCGGATCGTCCGGGCCGATCCCGCGGTCGACAGCATGGCCGAGTTCATCGGCGGCGGCGGCACCGCGCTGAACTCCGGCCGCATGTACATCACGCTGAAGCCGCACGAGGAGCGCGACGCCGACGTCCAGCAGATCATCGCGCGGCTGCGGCCGAAGCTCGAGGCGGTCGAGGGAGCACGGCTCTACATGCAAGCCTCCCAGGACGTCCGGCTCGGCGGCCGCGCCACCCGGACGCAGTTCGAATACACGCTGCAGGATGCCAACCTCGCCGAGCTGAACCAATGGGCGCCGAAGATCCTGGCCAGCATGAAGACCCTGCCCCAACTGCGCGACGTCGCCACCGACCAACAGACCGAGGGGACGACGGTGACGATGACCATCGATCGCGACACCGCGTCGCGCTACGGCATCCAGCCGCAACTGATCGACGACACGCTGTATGACGCATTCGGCCAGCGCCAGGTGACCCAGTACTTCACCCAGCTCAACAGCTATCACGTCATCCTGGAGATCCTGCCCGAACTGCAGGGCAAGCTCGACACGCTCAACAAGCTCTACATCAAGTCGCCGACGACGGGCGACCAAGTGCCGCTCTCGGTGTTCTGCAAGTGGACGACGGTTCCGGTGCGTCCGCTCGCGATCGCCCACCAGGGGCAGTTTCCTGCGACCACCATCAGCTTCAACCTGGCGCAGGGCGTGGCGCTCGGCCAGGCCACCGATGCGATCCAGGACGCGGTCGCCAATCTGGGCGCTCCGGCCACGCTCAGCTCGAGCTTCCAGGGCACCGCGCAGGCGTTCCAACAATCACTGAGCACGGTGCCGCTCTTGATCCTGGCCGCGCTGGTCGTGGTCTATCTGATCCTCGGCATGCTCTATGAAAGCTACATCCATCCGCTCACGATCCTGTCCACCCTGCCGTCGGCCGGGGTCGGTGCGCTGGCGATCCTGATGGCGTTCGGATTCGATTTCAGCCTGATTGCGCTGATCGGCATCATCCTCCTGATCGGGATCGTGAAGAAGAACGGCATCATGATGGTCGATTTCGCGATCGCCGCCGAACGCGAGGAGCATCTGTCGCCGCGTGACTCGATCCGGAAGGCGGCGCTGCTGCGTTTCCGCCCGATCATGATGACGACGATGGCCGCCCTGCTCGGCGGCGTGCCGCTGATGCTGGGCACCGGAACGGGATCGGAAATCCGTCAGCCGCTCGGCTATGCGATGGTCGGCGGCCTGATCGTGAGCCAGGCGCTGACGCTGTTCACGACGCCGGTCGTGTATCTCTATCTCGACCGGTTCTCGAACGCGCTTTCGAGCTGGACGGCGACGAAGCGGGATGACGATGCCGAACCGCCGTTGAAGAACGCCGCCGAATAGCCATTCGCGTGCGACGACGAGACCTACCCGAAGCGGTGATCGTAGCGATTGATCGACAGCTCCTTGGTGTCGATCTCCGGCTTCTTGCCGGAGAGCATGTCGGCCAGCACCCGGCCCGAGCCGCAGGCCATGGTCCAGCCGAGCGTGCCGTGGCCGGTGTTGAGGTGCAGGTTGGCAAACCGGGTCGCGCCGATCACCGGCGGGCCGTCCGGCGTCATCGGGCGCAG
>DASVOL010000090.1:0-8051 GCA_036383375.1 Bradyrhizobium sp.
TATCGGTGACAATTCCGGTAAACACGACAAACCTCTTACTCTTCGTCATGGCCGGGCTTGACCCGGCCATCCACGACTTACTTCACTACTGGCGACCAAGACGTTGATGCCCGGGTCAAGCCCGGGCATGACGACCTAGGACCGATCGTAAACAGTCAAAACATCTTTGCCGAGGGTTTCGCTAGCACGAAGGCGGAAGGCGGGCGACTGCGTGATTGCGGCGAGCGGCATTGCGTCCAGCGCGGGAACGCCATCCGCGCCGATCGCATCAGATCCGCGCAACAGCCAGATTTCATCGACCAGGCCGGCCGCCACGAAAGAATTTGCCACGCGCGACCCGCCCTCGACCATCAGCCGCGTGACGCCCTTCTCCGCCAGTGCGTGCAACACCGCCGGCAGATCGAGCCCCGGCTGCGCGCCGGAGGCAACGCGGATCACCTCTGCCCCCGCAGCACCGAGCTTCATCGCGGCCGGCGCCTCGGCAAGATCCGACGTCATCACCCAGAGCGGCGTCTCGCGCGCCGAATGCACCAGGCGGCTGTCGCCCGAGATCCGCAGCGCGCGATCGAGCACCACGCGCACCGGCGAACGCGCCGCCATGCCGGGCAACCGGCAGGTCAGGAGCGGATCGTCGGCCTTCACGGTCCCGATCCCGACCAGGATCGCATCGCTCTGCGCGCGCAACAGATGCACGCGGGTTCGCGCAGCTTCGCCGGTAATCGCAACGGGCTTGTGGCCACCGGCTGCGATCTTGTCGTCGGCGGACACCGCGAGCTTGAGGATGACGTGCGGGCGCTGGTCCGTGATGCGGCGGAAATGCCCGGCATGGTCGCGCGCGGCCTCGGCGGCGCACAGCCCGACATCGACAGCGATCCCCGCAGCGCGCAGCTTGGCGTGCCCCTTGCCGCCGACCTCCGGATTGGGGTCCTCGATCGCCGAGACCACGCGGGCAAGCCCGGCGGCGACGACGGCATCCGCGCAAGGCGGCGAGCGGCCGAAATGCGAGCAGGGTTCGAGCGTGACATAGAGCGTGGCGCCGCGGGCGGCGCTACCTGCCCGCCTCAGCGCCTCGACCTCGGCATGCGGGCGGCCGCCTGCTTGCGTCCAGCCGCGGCCGACGATCACGCCATCCTTGACGATCACGGCACCGACCGCCGGATTGGGCCAGGTGCGCCCGAGCCCGCGACGGCCGAGCGCGAGCGCGAGCTGCATGAAGCGCAGATCGGCGGCCTTTGCCGCTTCGTTTGCAGCTTCCTTGGCCTCTTTGGCCTTCTGCCCGAGCTGCTCTTCCAGAATACGGAAGATCATTTTCGCAACGTCGCGATCCGCGGGTCTTCTTCGCCGGTTAGCTCGTCGAGCACGGCCTCGAAGTCCTTGGCCTCGCGGAAATTACGATAGACCGAGGCGAAGCGCACATAGGCGACGTCGTCGAGCTGGCGCAGATGCTCCATCACGATCTCGCCGATCGCCTCCGAGGAGACCTCCGCCTCGCCGCCGCTTTCGAGCTCGCGCACGATGGTGGACACCATCTTCTCCACCCGCTCCGACTCCACCGGGCGCTTGCGCAACGAGATCTGCAGCGAGCGCACCAGCTTGTCGCGATCGAACGGCACGCGTCGGCCGTTGCGTTTGATCACGGTGAGCTCGCGCAGCTGCACCCGCTCGAAGGTCGTGAAGCGGAAATTGCAGGCCATGCAAACGCGCCGCCTGCGGATGACGGCGGAGTCCTCGGTCGGACGCGAGTCCTTGACCTGCGTATCGAGAGAATTGCAGCTCGGGCAGCGCATCCGACGGGACCTCTAGCGGCGAACGACTACTGATAGATCGGGAAGCGATCGGTCAGCGCCTTGACGCGTTCCTTGATCGCGGCCTCGACCAGCGGCGCCTTGCCGTCCGGCGACTGCGCCAGCGCGTTCAGCACTTCCGCGATCATGCCGCCGACCTGCTTGAACTCGGCGACGCCGAAGCCGCGGGTGGTCGCAGCCGGCGTACCGAGGCGCAGGCCCGAGGTGACGAACGGCTTCTCGGGATCGAACGGGATGCCGTTCTTGTTGCAGGTGATCGCCGCGCGCACCAGCGCCTTCTCGGAGATGTTGCCCTTCAGGCCCTTTGGCCTGAGGTCGACCAGCATCAGATGGTTGTCGGTGCCGCCGGAGACGATGTCGAGGCCATGGCTGCGCAGCGTCTCCGCCAGTGCCTTGGCATTCTCGACCACGTTCTTGGCATACACCTTGAAGTCCGGCCGCAGCGCTTCGGCGAATGCCACTGCCTTGGCGGCGATGACGTGCATCAGCGGGCCGCCCTGCAGACCCGGGAAGATTGCCGAGTTCAGCTTCTTGGCGAGCGTCTCGTCATTGGTGAGGATCAGGCCGCCGCGCGGACCGCGCAGCGACTTGTGGGTCGTGGTGGTGGTGACGTGGGCGTGCGGCACCGGCGAGGCATGTACGCCGCCGGCGACGAGGCCCGCGAAATGCGCCATGTCGACCAAGAGATACGCGCCGACCGAGTCGGCGATCTCGCGGAAGCGCTTGAAGTCCCAGGCGCGCGAATAGGCTGAGCCGCCGGCGATGATCAGCTTCGGCTTGACCTGCTCGGCCTGCCTCGCGACTTCGTCCATGTCGATGATCTGGTCCTCGCGGCGCACGGTGTAGTGTGCGGCCTTGAACCACTTGCCGGACATGTTGACCGGCGAGCCGTGCGTGAGATGGCCACCGGCGGCGAGGTCGAGACCCATGAAGGTGTCGCCGGGCTGCAGCAGCGCCAGAAACACCGCCTGGTTCATCTGGCTGCCGGAGTTCGGCTGGACGTTGGCAAAGCCTGCGCCGAACAGCTTCTTGGCGCGCTCGATCGCCAGGTTCTCGGCGACATCGACCCACTCGCAACCGCCGTAGTAGCGCGCGCCCGGATAACCTTCCGCATATTTGTTGGTCATCACCGAGCCCTGCGCCTCCAGCACGGCGCGGCTGACGATGTTCTCGGAGGCGATCAGCTCGATCTCATGGCGCTGCCGGCCGAGCTCGCCCTTGATCGCGGCAGCGATCTCGGGATCGGCCTCGGCAAGGGTTGCCGTGAAGAAGGAATCGGGCGCGGAAGCGGTCTTGGAAGAGGAGGTCATCGGCGAAATATCTCCACCGCCGCAAGCCTTTACACGGGATGCGGACGGTCACGAGTGGCGGTCGAAGCTGGTTTCAGAGGGTTATCACATCACCCCAAAATGGCCAAGCGCTTGCGGTCCCCGGCGGTCAATTATGCCAGATATGGTGGGGATGCCAGGGATTGCCAGCCGGCGGGGCCGACCCGCCCGTAACCCGGTTCCGATCCTGCCAGACGGCATGGCCGCGGCGCCCTACCGAGCGGACCGACGCCCCTTCCCGAGCGCCCGCCCTATCGGGGGCTGACGCCTCAAGGCGCGAGCAACACCCTCGAACTTCGCCAGTGCCGGTCCCCCAATCACGCTTCACTCAATCACGCGACGGCCGACTCTCTGGATCATCACACGCGCGATCATGATGCATCGAGTCACGAGATGATTTTGAATCGTTCGGGTTTTGAATCGTTCTTTGAATCGTTCAACACTGGATCGATTCGAGCCTCTCACGCGATGCGTGCAATTGTGCGTCGTACTCCGTTGTCTCTCAGTCACACACACCGGCTTTGCGCACAGCTTCGATAGCTTCTAACCGCGCGCGGGCTGTTTGCGAAAATCATCGTGATAACGACGCCGAAGAAATCTTCTCTTTGGGGGCGTTGAATGACGGACGGATGGATTCGGCCGCAGCAGCTTGCTGCTTCGGCTCTGGTGGTGCTTTCGGTTGCCGGTGCGGACGAGGTGTTCGCGCAGGCGCAATTGCCGTCTGTGACGGTCGATGCGCCACAGCACCGGCAAGCGGCGCGATCGCAGCAGCCATCGCAACGGACCACGCGCGCGCGCAGCGCGTCGCGTCGCGCGACGGTCACGCCAGTGGGCGCGCAGCCACAGGCGGCACAGCAGGCCGCGGGCGGAGGCGGCGGACACGAGCGCGCCAACGGCCCGGTCACCGGCTACCTGGCGCGGCAGAGCGCCAGCGGCACCAAGACCAGCACGCCGATCATCCAGACGCCGCAATCGGTGACTGTGATCAGCGCCGAGCAGATCCGCGACCAGAAGATCGTCAGCAAGTTCGACGAGGTGCTGCGCTACACGCCGGGCGTCATCGGCGGCACCTATGGCGCCGATTTCCGCAACGACTGGTTCATGATCCGCGGCTTCCCCGCGCAGAACGAGTCGCTGTTCCTCGACGGCCTACAGCTGTTCTACACCTCCTATGCGAGCTGGAAGCTGCAGCCCTTCAATCTGGAGCGCGTCGAGGTGCTGCGCGGTCCATCCGGCATCCTGTATGGCGGCTCGGCGCCGGGCGGCCTCGTCAATGCGGTGAGCAAGCTGCCGTCCGCCGAGCCCATTCGCTACATCGAGACCGGCGTCAACAATTTCGGCAATGCCTATACCCAGTTCGACATCGGCGGCGCGACGGCGCAGCCCGGCGGCGGCCAGGTGCAGTATCGCCTGGTCGGCCAGGCCCAGGGCGGCGGCACCCAGACCGACTACGTCTACGACAACAATTTCTTCTTCGCCCCGTCGGTGACCTGGCGGCCCGACGCCGACACCAGCCTCACCGTGTTCGGCTTGGCCTCGCACAGCAACACCCGCGCGCTCAACTTCCTGCCCTATGTCGGCACCGTCACCAACGCGCCGTTCGGCCGGATTCCGACCAGCCTGTTCGCCGGCGACCCCAGCGTCGACCAGTTCCGCCGCGACCAGGAGATGGTCGGCTACCAGTTCCAGAAGAGCGTGACCGACAATGTCGACCTCCGCCAGAACGCCCGCATGGCGCATGTCGACGTCTACTATGCCGGCCTCTACGGGCTCGGCTACGCGACAACGCCGGCGGCCGCCGACATCACGCGCGGCAATTTCTACACCCGCGGCATCGCCACCCAGCTCAACCTCGACAACCAGCTCGAATACCGCTTCGCAACCGGCGCGCTGCAGCACACCGCGCTGGTCGGCGTCGATCTGAAATATTACGGCATCGACGACCGGCAAGGTTTCGGCATGGGCACGAATCTGAACGTGCTCAATCCGGTCTACGGCAACAACCTGCCGTATAGCGGCCCGCTATATCAGAACGCGTATCTCACCCAGGGCATGGCCGGGCTCTATCTGCAGGACCAGGTCAAGCTCGATCGCCTGACGGTCGTGCTGTCGGGGCGGCAGGACTGGGTCGACCTCACCAACAACAACCGGATCGGCGCCGATCAGAGCCGCGACGACAGCAAGTTCTCCGGCCGGGTCGGCGCGATCTACAATTTCGACTTTGGCGTTGCGCCCTACGTCTCCTACATGACCGGCTACAATCCGGTGATCGGCACCAATGCCGCCGGCCAGTTGCTGCTGCCGGAGACCTCCGAGCAGACCGAGGTCGGCGTCAAGTACGAGCCGGTCGGGCTCAATGCGCGGTTCGGCGTCGCGCTGTTCGACCTCAAGCGCAAGAACGCACTGACGACAGACCCGAACAACACGCTGTTCCAGACCCAGAACGGCGAGGTCACCTCGCGCGGCGTCGAGCTCGAGGCGGTCGCGAACATCACGCGGGATTTCAAACTGGTGGCGAGCTACACCAATTACGAGCTGTTCGTCAGCAAGGACCTCAATCCCGCGCTGATCGGCACCGTGCCAACCAACACGCCGCGGCAACTCGCCTCGGTCTGGACCGACTATACGTTCCGCGACGGCCCGCTGAACGGCTTCGGTTTCGGCGGCGGCGTGCGCTATGTCGGCTCGTCCTTTGCCGATACCGCGAACACCGCGCGTGTCCCCGGAGTCGTGCTCGGCGACCTCGCCTTACATTACGAGTGGAACAACAACTGGCGCGCGGCGCTCAATGTGGTGAACGTCACAGACAAGATCTACGTCGCGAGCTGCGCGACCATCAGCTCGTGTTACTACGGCGATCGCCGGCGCATCACGGCAAGCCTCGCCTACAAATGGTGAGCACGCCGCACAACATTCCGTTCACAAAACGATGATCGAGACAGAGAGGCGGCGCGCAGCCGCCTCTCCATTTTTTCGACGTCGTCAGGGTGGTGTCAGCATGTCGCGCTAGGTTCGCCCCGCGGCTAGATTTGCCGCGCCCAGACTGGCCCGCTCCGAATTGCGAGCCCCGGAGCGGGCCTTTTACATGCCGAGTGCATGACAGGGCTTCACACACCGGCCAGTTCGTGTCCCGCTCACCATCGATAGCGCAGCCCCGCATAGATCGCCCTGCCCGTTCCGGGCTCGAACAGCGGTGATGCCGCATTGGCGCGGTCGATGATGCTGGCGCTCGCGATATAGGCCTTGTTGGCGATGTTGCGCGCCTCGATATAACCGGACACCGGGCCGCCATTGTCGAAGCCGGCCTTGAGGCCCCAGATCGCGTAAGCCGACGTCATCAGCGTATTGGCGCTGTCGACGAAATAGGCCTGCGGCACCCATTCCAGATTGGGTCCGACATAGAGCCCGGTCGGATGCTTGTAGAGCAGCTCCGCGCGCACCAAGTGGCGCGGCGCACCGGGCAGCTGGTTGTTGCCGAACACCGGATCGTTGTCGAAGCGGAAATCGTTCAGCGTGTAGGCGATGTTGAGCCAGATCTTGTCCGGCGCAGGTCCGTTCACGAAGATGTCGCGAAAGATCGCCGCGCCCGCTCCCGCCTCGATCCCCTGATGGATCGTCTTGTTGGCGTTGGTGACGTTGCAATTGCCGAACGCGCTGTAGAGGCACAGCAGTTCGTTGTCGATCTCGGAACGATACAGCGTGACTTCCCAGGCATAGTCCGGCCGCTTCATGCGGGTGCCGATCTCAAAGGTCGTCGCGGTCTGCGGCTTGATCGAAAAGAACGGGATGTTCGGCAAGGCCGGATTGAGGAAGTTCGGACTGACGCTCTCGCCGAAGCTCGGCACCTCGGCGCTGCGCGAGACGTTGCCGAACACCTGCCAGCTCGGATCGACCTGCCACAAGAGGCCGGTCTTGGGACTCCACAGGCTGAAGCTGCTGCGGCCGTTGAGATCGCCATTGGTCGAGAAGTTGACGTGCTGGTCGCGCACCGCGAACAGATATTGCGTGCCGGCGATGAAGGCGACCTTGGGCACGAAGTAGAACGAATTCTCAGCGAACGCCGAATAGTTCTCCGGCGTCTGCCGCAAGGACGACGTCTGCGCACCCTTGAAGCCGCCGACATTGACGAATTGCTGGGCATCGATGCTGCCGTTGAGAACGTTGACGCCGGCGACGAAGCGGTTGCGGAAACCGCCGATGATACGGTCGTCGGTGAGCTTCGCAAAGCCGCCATAGTCCTTGTAGCGATAGTCCAGCCACTGGAAGATCGGATGCATCAAATGCCGGTCGACGCCGAACGCGCCGAATTCGAGCTGGGTGTCGTCGAGGCGGATGGTCGTCTTGTTGGCGATCCGCACCGTGTCGATGTTGCGCTGCCAGTCATTGGCGACATTGACGGGTGCAGCCGTGGTCGGCGACGTCAGAGCCGTGGTCCGGTCGACGCTGCCCGGGATGCGCTGGCGCACCTCGTTGGCGTTCAGGTAGAACCGGGTCTCGACGTCGGGCGAGATCTGGTAGCCGACATTGGCGCTGAGCTTGTTGC
The DNA here is from genome assembly GCA_036383375.1 of Bradyrhizobium sp. Lineage (GTDB taxonomy): Bacteria > Pseudomonadota > Alphaproteobacteria > Rhizobiales > Xanthobacteraceae > Bradyrhizobium. Next base: position 7,677 of record DASVOL010000090.1, read on the forward strand.
TCGAGCCGAAACTATGGTCGCGGAAACCGTCGGAGGCCTGCGTGGACGCCGTGACGAAGCCGTCCCAGGGCCCGTTCGCGCCACCGGCATTGACCTGCAACCGTCTCGTGTTGAAGGCACCGAAGTCGAACGATGCGCCATTCGGATTCGGATCGCGTCCGGTCGGCGTGACGAAATTGATGGCACCGCCGAGTGAATTGGCGCCGAACTGCAGCGCGTTGCCGCCCTTGTAGACCTCGACATATTTGTAGGCGGTCGGGTCGACCTCCTGGAAATCGCCGTAGCCGTCCGAGGTGTTGATCGGAATGCCGTCCATATAGAGCTGGATGCCGCGCAGATGGAAATTGCGCGACAGGCCGGAGCCGCGGATCGACA
>DASVOL010000091.1:0-4441 GCA_036383375.1 Bradyrhizobium sp.
TCGATGTAGCCGCGCTCGGCGGCGATGAAGGGGGAGAGGAAGCGGTCCTCGTATTCCCGGGTGCGAGCGGCGATCTTGCCGGGGTCGCCGATGTCGCTGCGGAAGATGATCTCCACCGCGCCCTTGGCGCCCATCACGGCGATCTGGGCGGTCGGCCAGGCGTAGTTCATGTCGGCGCCGATTTCCTTCGACGCCATCACGTCGAAGGCGCCGCCATAGGCCTTGCGGGTGATCACGGTCACCAAGGGGACGGTGCATTGGCTATAGGCGAACAGCAGCTTGGCGCCGTGCTTGATCAGGCCGCCATATTCCTGCGCGGTGCCCGGCAGGAAGCCCGGCACGTCGACGAAGGTGACGATCGGAATGTTGAAAGCATCACAGAAGCACACGAAGCGCGCCGCCTTGCGGGAGGCGTCGCTGTCAAGCACGCCCGCCAGCACCATCGGCTGGTTGGCGACGAAGCCGACGGTGCGGCCGGCGATGCGGCCAAAGCCGGTGACGATGTTCTTGGCAAAGCTCTCCGCGATCTCGAAGAAGTCGCCCTCGTCGACGACCTTCAGGATCAGCTCCTTCATGTCGTAGGGCTTGTTCGGATTGTCGGGGATCAGCGTGTCGAGCGACATGTCGACCCGGCCGATATCGTCGAAGCTCGGCCATTCCGGCACGCCGTCGGTGTTGTTGGACGGCAGGAAGTCGATCAGCCGGCGCATCTGCAACAGCGCATCGACATCGTTCTCGAACGCGCCGTCGGCAATCGAGGAGCGCGTCGCGTGCACCGAGGCGCCGCCGAGTTCCTCCGCCGTCACCACCTCGTTGGTGACGGTCTTCACCACGTCGGGGCCGGTGACGAACATGTAAGAGGTGTTTTTCACCATGAAGATGAAGTCGGTCATCGCAGGCGAATAGACGTCGCCGCCGGCGCAGGGGCCCATGATGACGGAGATCTGCGGGATCACGCCCGAGGCCTGCACGTTGCGGCGGAACACGTAGGAATAGCCCGCGAGCGCAGCGACGCCCTCCTGGATGCGCGCGCCGCCGGCGTCATACAGGCCGATGATCGGCGCCCTCGCCTTCATCGCCATGTCCTGAAGTTTTGTGATCTTCAGCGCATGGGTTTCCGACAGCGAGCCGCCGAAAACTGTAAAATCCTTGGCAAAGACAAAAGTCTTGCGGCCGTTGACCGTGCCCCAGCCGGTGACGACGCCGTCGCCGGGGATCTTGTTCTTCTCCATGCCGAACTCGATCGAGCGGTGCTCGACAAACATGTCGAATTCCTCGAACGAGCCCTTGTCCAGCAGCAGTTCGATCCGCTCGCGGGCGGTGAGCTTGCCGCGGGCGTGCTGCGCCTCGATGCGCTTTTCGCCGCCGCCCAGCTTGGCGCCGGCGCGCCGCTCTTCGAGGGTGTCGAGGATGTCTTTCATTTGTTTCCGCCCGTGTTAGCTACAGTCCGCGTCCCGGCGCGGGCCGGGGCCCGCTTCGTTCGGAATGGCTTTAGCACGGCCATTTCGGAACCGGAAAGGCGCTTGTGACCGGGTTCGGGCGCAAAAACGGTAGGATTTTCCGACATCTGGGGAGACAGCGATGACTGATACGACCACGGCCGAGACCGGCGCCGCCACCGGCGGGGTCCGCACCCTGCTCCGGCTGGAGGGGCTGGTGCTGTTCGTCGGGATGACCGTGCTCTACTACAAGTGGGAGGGCTCGTGGCTGATCTACGTCCTGCTGTTCCTGGTGCCGGACATCAGCTTTGCCGCTTACCTGATCAGCCCGCGGGCCGGCGCTATCGCCTACAACGCCGCTCACACCTATCTGGCGCCAGTGGCGCTGATGACGCTGGGTTTTGCCGGCGAAGGGCCGCTGGTGCTCTCGATCGCGATGATCTGGCTTGCCCATATCGGAATCGACCGCGCGCTCGGCTACGGGCTGAAATACTCAAGCGGGTTCGGCTACACCCATCTCGGGCGAATCGGTAAAGCGCAGGAGCCGGCTTAGCGCCCTCCGCTTTTTCGAATCGTCATGCCCGGCCTTGAGCCGGGCATCCACTTCTTTGCTGCAATCGGGAAGATACGACGCGGACGGCTATGTAAATTGACAGCGCGCGCCCCGATTGCTGTAGTTGCGGTCAATCAAGACACCATTTGGGGGGATCGATGCTGACAGACTGGCGCCTGGCCGCGACTGCGATCCTGTTTTGCTGCGCCGTGCTGTTCACCTGCATCGAGACCAGCGCCCAGCAGATCCCGAAGGAGATCGCGGCGCGTACCGAGATTTACGCCATCCCCTCGCCGACGATCTCCGACCACCAGTTCCTCACCGGCAACAGCAATGGCAAGCCGGTCACCGTCGGCGGCGAATTCCGCATCGCGCAAGGCAGCGGCCGGCTGCCGGTCGTGGTGCTGATGCACGGCTCGAGCGGCGTCGGCGCCGGGATGGACGGCTGGGTCCGCCACTTCAACGCCACGGGCATCTCGACCTTTGTGATCGACGGCTTCTCCGGCCGCGGCCTGACCGCGACCGGGCCGAACCAGGCGCTGCTCGGCCGGCTCAACCTCATCGTCGACATCTATCATGCGCTGGAGATCCTCGCGAAGCATCCGCGGGTCGATCCCGAGCGCATCGTGCTGATGGGATTTTCGCGCGGCGGCCAGGCCACGCTTTATGCCAGCCTCGACCGCTTCAACAAGCTTTGGAACAAGTCCGGCGTGCAGTTCGCGGCCTACATCCCGTTCTATCCGGACTGCTCGACCAGCTATCTCTCCGACACCGAGGTCGCGGCGCGCCCGATCCGGATCTTTCACGGTACGCCCGACGACTATAACCCCGTCGCAAGCTGCAAGGCCTATGTCGCGCGCCTCGAGGCCGCCAAGCGCGACGTGGTGCTGACCGAATATCCGGACTCCGCGCACGGCTTCGATGCCGGCCTGATCGGCAACAACACGGTGGTGGAGGCAACGGGATCGCAGACCGTGCGCCATTGCACAATCAAGGAAGGCGAAGGCGGCGTGCTGCTGAACGCGGCGACGCAGGCGCCGTTCAGCTACAAGGATGCCTGCGTCGAGTTCAGCCCGCATGTCGGCGGCAACCCGACCACCGCGCTCGAGGCCCGCAAGGCGGTCAGCGATTTCCTGCAGACGCTGTTCAAGCTGGGCTAGCCGTCAGGCGTACCGGCGCGCGAACACCACGCAGGCGACGACCAGCATGGTCGCCGCGATCATCGACCAGGCGACCGGCTCGTGCAGCAGCAATCCGGCCAGCGCGAGGCCGAAGAATGGCTGCAACAGCTGCAATTGGCCGACGCTGGCGATGCCGCCGAGCGCAAGGCCGCGATACCAGAACACGAAGCCGACCAGCATGCTGAAGACAGAGACATAGGCGAGCCCGAGCCAGGCCGGCGCGCCGATACCCTGCCAGCTCGGCGGCAGCGTCATGATCGTCATCACGAGCACCACCGGCGCTGAGAGCACCAGCGCCCAGGAGATCACCTGCCAGCCGCCGAGCCGGCGCGACAGCGCAGCACCTTCGGCGTAGCCGAGGCCGCAGACGATGATGGCGGCGACCATCAGCAAGTCGCCGGTCAGCGATGCCGATCCGTCGCCCGACAGGGCGAAGGCGCCGACCGTCGCGCTGCCGATGCAGGAGAACAGCCAGAACAGCGGCTTCGGCCGCTCGCCGCCGCGCAGCACGCCGAACACGGCGGTCGACAGCGGCAGCAGCCCGATGAACACGATCGAATGCGCCGAGGTGATGTGCTGCAGCGCCAGCGCGGTCAGCAGCGGAAAGCCGATCACGACGCCGAGGGCGACGATGGTCAGCGACACCAGGTCCCTGCGTTGCGGCCAGGGCTGCCGCAGCACCGCGAGCAGTGCCGCGCCGAGCAGCGCCGCGATGGCGGCGCGCGCCGAGGTCAGGAACAACGGCGAGAACCCGGCGACCGCGACGCGGGTGGCCGGCAGCGAGCCGCTGAAGATGATCACGCCGAGCAGGCCGCTGCCCCAGCCTTCCAGCGAGGAGCCGCTGCTCGCCGCGCTCGCCCAAGACTTCTCCGGCAATGTCTTCGAATCGCTCATCACGAACCTCATCTTTCGTGGGCGAAGATAGCGGCGACGGGCTGGCCAAGGCAGCTACGGATCAGTACAATACGGCCAAACTGTATGGGTAAAGATAGGCATACACTTGCAGCAACCATCCAATGCGCCGAAGGCGACCCGGACCACCGACGTGATGAACGCGATCCGCGCCAGGATCGCGAGCCGCGCGCTCGCCGCCGACGACCGCCTGCCCTCGATCCGCAGCTTTGCCGCGACCATGGGCGTCTCGCCCTCGACCGTGGTCGAGGCCTATGACCGGCTCGCCGCCGAGGGCCTGATCCGGGCGCGGCCGGGCTCGGGCTTCTACGTCTCGTCCGCGGCGCTGCCGCCGCTGGCGCTCACGAGGGACCAGC
>DASVOL010000092.1:0-5060 GCA_036383375.1 Bradyrhizobium sp.
TCCATCCGGATGATCGCAGCCGCGTGCAGCGGACCGTCGACAGCGCCTCGCTCGACGGCAAGGACTTCGAGCACGGCTACCGGTTGCTGATGCCGGACGGCGCGATCAAATATGTTCACGCCAGGGCGCATGCGGTGACCACCCCCTCGGGCGACACCGAATTCATCGGAGCGGTCACCGACGTGACCGGCCGCAAGCGCGCCGAGGCGGAGTTGCATGAAGCACAGACCAACCTCGCGCACGTCACGCGCGTGACCGCCCTCGGCGAGCTCGCCGCATCGATCGCCCATGAAGTGAACCAGCCGCTTGCCGCCGTGGTCGCCAACGCCGCGGCATGCCTGCGCTGGCTCAACCGGGCGGCTCCCGACCTGAATGAAGCGCGCGGGGCGGTCAGGTCGATCATCAGCGACGGCAACCGGGCCGGCGAAGTCATCCAGCGCGTCCGCGCGCTGGTGAACAAGACAACCGGTCAGATGGCGCCGCTCGACATCAATCAAGCCATCAACGAAGTGATCGGCCTGGTGCAGCATGAGCTACAGAGCCAGCTTGTATCCCTGCAGCTCGACCTCGGGGCCGCGCTTCCGCTTGTGGTCGCCGACCGCGTCCAGCTGCAGCAAGTGATCCTCAACCTCGTCGTCAACGGCATCGAGGCGATGCAGCCGGTCACGGACAGGCCACGGGAGCTCGTGATCCGGACCCGCCATGACGATGCCGGGCAGATCCTGGTCACGGTCACCGACTGTGGTGTCGGGGTTGCGACAGAAGATGCCGAGCGGCTGTTTGACGCCTTCTACACCACCAAGGCCAGCGGCATGGGAATGGGGTTGTCGATCTGCCGCTCGATCGTCGAAGCCCATCGAGGGCGCCTGTCCATGTCCGGAAATACCGGTCCCGGCACGACGTTCCAGTTCACCCTGCCGCTGCGTCAGGAGGATCGTGCATGGTGATCGGACACGCGGCATCGTCTCCCGCCCTCGCGAACGCCGAGCCGATCGTGTTCGTCGTCGACGACGACGCGTCCGTGCGAGACTCGCTGAACAATCTTCTCCGGTCGGTCGGCCTGCGGACTACAGCGTTCGGGTCGGCCCATGAATTTCTCCAGCACAAGCTCCCCGATGTTCCGAGCTGCCTGATCCTGGACATCAGGCTGCCCCGGCTGAGCGGCCTCGACTTCCAGGCAGAGCTGGCCAAGGCCGACATTCATATTCCGATCATCTTCATGACCGGCCATGGCGATATCCCGATGACGGTCAGGGCCATGAAGGCCGGCGCTGTCGACTTCCTGACCAAGCCGTTCCGCGATCAGGACATGCTGGATGCCGTCACGACTGCGATCGAACGCGACAGAACGCGCCGCAATGAGGCCAGGGCGCTCGCGAACCTGCGCGCAGCTTTCGCGACCCTGACCCCTCGCGAGCGCCAGATCATGAGCCTCGTCACCGCGGGACTGATGAACAAGCAGGTCGCCGCCGAAATCGGCGTCGCCGAGATCACGGTCAAGATCCACCGCGGGCACATCATGCGGAAAATGGCGGCGAAGTCGTTGCCCGACCTGGTCAGGATGGCGCAGATCCTCGGAGTCAAGCAGGCATCCGGCGGCGCGCAAACCTAAGTATGATTCTCCGGCCGCGGCCGACGACGCACTGTGGCGCCGTGAGAGCAGACACCAGAGGCCCCTCTGGCCGTTCCAGGAAGCCCTTCTTGTCCAACCCGGTGATCTCAATCGTCGACGATGACATGTCGGTCCGCACCGCGACCGACAATCTGGTCAGGTCGCTGGGCTACGCGGTCCAGACCTATGCGTCGGCCGAAGAATTCCTGCATTCGCCGCAACTGGACGACACCTCCTGCGTGATCGCCGATGTCAGGATGCCGGCGATGAGCGGGCTCGACCTGCAGGCCCGCCTGATTGCCGACGGCCGGCGCGTTCCGTTCATTTTCATCACGGCGTTCTCCGTCGAAAGCGATCGGGCCCGCGCCATGGCGGCGGGAGCGATCTGCTTTCTGATCAAGCCGTTCGACGGAGATGCGCTGGTCAAATGCCTCGATGCCGCGCTCGCACAGCATGGCACAGCGACAAGCGCGTGAGTTCAGATGGAATATACGCAAGGATGATGCCGGGAAACATCTGGACAAGTTGCGCATCGCCGGTGGCAGCGCGAGATTCGCGGCGCCGTCCCTCAAGAAGACCGGCGGCAACGACAGCATCAGACATTCTTGATTGGCAAATGGCAGTTCCTCGGAGGGAAGTCGCCATGCGTACGGAACCGCGCTGCGCCCAGTGTGACAGCGAAGATGCCAAGATCATCTGCCTGCGAAATCCGGCGGGTGAACGCTACTGCGGACGGCTCTGTCTTCACAAGGGTCAGGAGAATTTCATTCGCTGGCTTTGGCGAGCGAATGCGGAGGCGGCATCATGACCGGCCGTTGCGGGAATCCAGGATGCCGGCGGCCCTTCGGACTGATCCGGCATAGCTGGTACTTCGAGCAGTTCTGCTCGACGAAGTGCCGCGAGATCTACAAGCGGCAGCTCGAGCGCAACAAGGTCTATTGGAAGTGGCTCTATCCCCTGCCGAGAACCGGTGGTCCATCGAAAAAGCTGATCTGACGCGCTCAAGGAGATCCGATGACGACGGTCGATGCGATGCTGGTAGGAGCGATCCTCGCATGGGTGCCTTCGCTCATTGTATTCCTCTACATCGTGCGCGATCTGCGCAACATGCCGCGCGAGGATCTCGATTGATCGTCTCGCTGCGGCTGGGTTCGGCCGCTACACCTCCACGCCCTCGTGGCGCAACAGCCAGCGCTTGCGCTCCAGTCCGCCGCCATATTTGACCAGCGAGCCGTTGGCGCCGATCAGGCGGTGACAAGGCACGACGACGCTGATCGGGTTGGAGCCGTTGGCGTGACCGACCGCGCGCATCGCGTTCGGCACTTTGAGTTTCGCCGCCAGCGCGCCGTAGCTCATCGTCGTGCCCGGCGGAATCTTCGGCAGCGCATGCCAGACCTTCTGCTGGAACGCCGTGCCGGCGACGCGCCATTCGACATCGGCGAGCCGATCGAGATCGCCGTTGAAGTAATCGCCGAGCGCCTTGCGCATCGCAGCCGGTGCGCGGCCGTCCCGCAGCGTCACGACGCCATAGTGCAGCCGCAGCAGGTCGAGCATGCGCCCTTCATAATCGTCCCAGTCGAGCGCGCGCAGCACGCCGTCGTCATCGGTCACCAGCAGCGCGGTGCCGATCGGGGTCTTGAGGCGGTCGAGGTTGAAGGTCTGCGCGGTCTTGCGGTCGGCCATGTCAGTCACTCTGGAAAGTCATCGCTCTGAAAACGGGTCGCTCGGCATACAATTCACCGCCCGCATGCTAGCGTCCACCCGAAATCCGGTGAGAGCGTTTTCAAACGAAGCGGGCACCGGTTCACGTGAAGCTCTGGGGGGACCGCAATATGCTTTGGCTTGCCAATGTCCTGATCGCGGTGGTGGCTGCGCTGCACATCTATTTCCTCGTGCTCGAGATGTTCCTGTGGACCAAGCCGCTCGGGCTGAAGACCTTTCGCAACTCGATCGAGAAGGCAACAGACTCGGCAGTGCTCGCCGCCAATCAGGGACTTTATAACGGCTTCCTCGCCGCCGGACTGATCTGGGGCCTCGTGCATGGAAATCCAGCCTTCGCGTTCCAGATCAAGACATTCTTCCTGCTCTGCGTGATTGTCGCCGGCGCCTATGGCGCGGCCACCGTCAGCCGCCGCATCCTCTATGTGCAGGCGGTGCCCGCCGCGCTGGCACTGATCCTGCTCTGGCTGACCTGACGCGACATCGCGCGCAGGGACATCGCCTTGCAATGCCCCCGCCCTTCCTCCATCATCCCTGATAACGGTGACATCCGCCGGCTTGACGCTTGCGGACAAGATCACCGGCAACATGGGAGGTCACGGACATGAGGAGCGTGCAATTGCTCGCTGCGACAGCGCTTGCCATCGCGTTGTCGGTTACATCGGCCACCGCGCAGAAGAAGTACGACATCGGCGCGACCGACACCGAGATCAAGATCGGCCAGACCGTGCCGTTCTCGGGACCCGCATCCGCCTATGCCGGCATCGGCAAGACCCAGGCGGCCTACCTCAAGATGATCAATGATCAGGGTGGCATCAACGGCCGCAAGCTGAACCTGATCCAGTATGACGATGCCTATTCGCCGCCGAAAGCGGTCGAGCAGGTGCGCAAGCTGGTCGAGGGCGACGAGGTGCTGTTCACCTTCCAGATCATCGGCACGCCGTCAAATGCCGCCGTGCAGAAATATCTGAATGCCAGGAAGGTGCCGCAGCTGCTCGCCTCTACCGGCGCCTCGCGCTTCTCCGATCCGCAGAACGCGCCCTGGACCATCGCCTTCAATCCGAACTACCAGTCCGAGGGACGCATCTACGCCAAATACATCCTGGCCAATCACCCCAACGCCAAGATCGGCATCTTCTACCAGAACGACGATCTCGGCCGCGACTACATCACCGGCCTGAAGAGCGGGCTCGGCGACAAGGCCGCGAGCATGATCGTCGCCGAGGTGTCCTACGAGCTGACCGACCCGACCGTCGATTCCCAGATCGTCAAGCTGAAGGCCGCCGGCGTCGACCTGCTCTATAACGCGTCGACGCCGAAATTCGCCGCGCAGGCAATCCGCAAGGTCGCGGACCTTGACTGGCACCCGGTGCACATCCTCGACATCAATGCGAGCCCGGTGTCCGCGACGCTGAAGCCGGCCGGCCTCGACATCTCCAAAGGCATCATCTCGACCAATTACGGCAAGGACCCCGCCGACCCGCAGTGGAAGGACGATCCCGGTGTGAAGGCCTATTTCGCCTTCATGGACAAGTATTACCCGGAGGGCGACAAGCTCAACACCGTCAACACCTACGGCTATTCGACGGCCGAGCTGCTGATCCAGGTGCTGAAGCAGTGCGGCGACGACCTCACCCGCGAGAACCTGATGAAGCAGGTGACCAGCTTGAAGAAGTTCGTGCCGAGCCTCGCACTGCCGGGCATGTCGATCACAACAGGACCGAACGAT
>DASVOL010000093.1:0-14548 GCA_036383375.1 Bradyrhizobium sp.
GAAGAACGGGGGCCACGATGTTTGGGTTCAGGGGACAGGGGAAAGGTTTGGCGGTTGCCGCCATTCTGTTTGCGACGTGCGTGTCGGCCAAGGCCGGCGACGTGGTCTACGCCAGCCTCGGTGACGTTGCGCGTTCGCCGATCGGCTGGGTCGAATTCTGCGCCGACAATCCCGCCGAGTGCCGCGGCGGCAAGACGCAACCACGCGACATCGTGTTGTCGCAGACCGCTTGGCGCGACCTCGTGCGGGTCAACAAGTGGGTCAACGAATCCATCAAGCCGATGACCGACATGGATCATTGGGGCGTGATCGAGAAATGGTCGTTGCCGACTGACGGTTACGGCGACTGCGAGGACTACGTGCTCCTGAAGCGCAAGATGCTGATGGATGCCGGATGGCCGCGCGAGGCGCTGTTGATCACGGTGGTGCGCGACAAGAAGGGCGAAGGCCACGCAGTGCTGACGGTGAAGACCGACAAGGGCGAGTTCGTGCTCGACAATCAGAACGAGAGCATCGTCGCCTGGACGGAGACCGGCTACCGCTTCGTCAAGCGGCAATCGCAGAGCGATCCCAATGTGTGGGTCTCGCTCGGCGACAACCGCCCCGCAGTTTCAACCGCAAGCTCGCGCTGAGCAGCAACAAGGAATCGAGTTCGCGACCCGGTCACATCCCCACCCCTCCCCGTCCCAGACCGGTTCGCGCGCGGCCAGCCTTCCCCCAAAGGCTGGCCGCAACTTTTTTCAAGGGACATGAATTCCCTGAGAACCAGGACTTCAGCGGTGCGTTGGCGTAACGGCCGTCAGTATCCCGCGCGGCGGCAGGCAGCACCTGCGAGATGGCGATGAGCGCCGCGATGCCGGTCGCAAAGCGCGACACGGATCGTCCTTTCGTTGAATTGGTGCCCATCAGCGTCGGGAACTCGGATCGTTTGGGCTGTGCGCAACCAAGCGGTGGGGCGTCTTCCGGTTGATTTCAGCCCCGGGTTGCGCCAGCTTCCGCTGGTTTTTTAGGGGTTGGCGATTTGAACTTTGCAATACAGGGCGGGGCGCCAATCGAGCACGCCGGGTTTCGCGGCGACATCAATGCCTTGCGCGCGCTCGCGGTGCTGGCCGTCCTTGGCTATCATTTGAGGGTTCCAGGCTTTGCCGGCGGCTTTGTGGGCGTCGATGCGTTCTTCGTCATCACCGGCTATTTGATGACCGGCAAGGTGATCGCCGATCTCGCCAAGGACCGCTTCTCCTATGGCGACTTCGCCCTGATGCGGCTCCGGCGCATCTATCCGGCACTTCTCGTGGTTGTCGCAACGACCGCCGCGGTCGGATGGTTCATGACCCTGCCGGGCGAATACTTCCGCCACATCCGCCAAGCCTGCTACGCGCTCTTCTTCCTGTCGAACTTCGCTTTCGACAACGACAACGGCTATTTCGCGATGGCCGCTCAGACCAAGCCGCTTCTGCACACCTGGTCGCTCGCGGTGGAATGGCAGTTCTATATCTGGATGCCGCTTTTGGTGCGCTTCGTGTGGTCACGATCGGCGAGATCGAAGGCTCCAGCGGCGACAATGGCCGCGCTATTTGCCGTTGCCGTTGCGTCCTTGGCCTGGTGCCTTTGGCAAAACCAGCACGATGCGATGGGTTCGGCGTTCTTCTCGCTCCGCGCGCGGGCATGGGAGCCGTTGGCCGGCGGTATGATCGCGGTCGCCGAAGACTGGCGCCGGGCGAACGCTCGCCCGCCCCGTTCCACGGCCTTCAGCACCACAGCCGCCGCAATCGGCTGGATCCTGTCGGCGCTCTGCGTCGCCTATCCGCTGCCCGAAGCCCGGTGGCCGGGCGCCTCGACCATCCTGCCCATCATCGGCGCGGCCCTTGTCGTCGCGGGCGGATTCACGACCTCGCGACTCATTCGCTCGCCAGTCGTGCAACGCATCGGTGACTGGTCTTACTCGATCTACCTCTGGCACTGGCCGATTTGGGTTTTGGCCGGCGCATGGCTCACGGCGCGCGGCTATGAGGTCGGCGCCATCTCGAAAGCTGCGATGGCCGCGGCTTCGATCGCGGTCGGCGCCGTCTCCTACTCCTTGGTTGAACAGCCGTTCCGTTTGCGGCGCGACGTCTGGACGCCGCAGCGGCTGTTGGCCTGTACAGGCGCTGCGGCAGCATGCTTCGTTGCCTTTACGATCGGCTCACTGGTGACGACCGGCTACCCGGGGCGGCTGCCGGCTTATCTCCTGCCCGCTGAGATGGCCCGCAAGACCGACACGCCACGCGATGAATGTTTCCGCAATGCCAACTCGATGAAGTCCGCAAGCGAGAGATATTGCACCTTCGGCGCCGGCAACGCCGATCAAGCTACCGTCATGCTGTGGGGCGATTCCTTCGCAAACCAGTATCTTGAGCCGATGACGACGGCCGCAACGCGGCTCGGCCTCACCGGTCTTATTGCGACACAGAGCGCCTGCCGACCCTTTGCCGACGATCCCGATCGCAATGCCGCCGACAGCGAGCCGTGCCGCCGGTTCAACACCGAGACGCTGCAATATTTGGGCGACCGCCCCGAGCCGAGCATCATCGTTCTCGCCGGCAACTGGAGCAGCGCCGCCGAGATCGCGCCACTTGTCGACACGCTGCTCTCAAACGGCAAGACCGTCATTGTGGTGATGCCGCTGCTCAATATCGGCTTCGACGTGCCGCAGAAGTGGATCGAAAGCCAGATCAGGGCAGGAAAGGCCATCACCGAGTGGAAGGTCGCGGCCGATCCGATCTTGACGATGCGCAATCTGCGCCAGAACATCGACCAAGCTGTACTGTCCCCCCGCAAGGGCAATCCGTGGCTGATCCCGATCGACCCGCAAACGGAAGTCTGCGACGACAATTCGTGCTACCTGGTTCGATCAGGCCAAGCAAACTTCCGGGACACCGCTCACATCTCGAACGTTAACGCGCAGCAATACGAACACCTCTTTGAGACTGCGCTCAGCTCGGCCTTAAACGCCGGCGCGCACGCCGAGCGCTAAGCGAAAAAACTCGCGCGGCGCCGGTCGGCATGCGGCCCGGCCGACGGGACATCGCGACAGCCGGCGGATCACGCGCCGGCGCGCGAACTTCATTGCTGCTGTTGCAGCAGCTGTCACTGAAGCGTTTGAGCGGCGAGCGTCTGTGCGGCCATCCGGCGCCCCAGGCTTGACATCCCGGCGTCCGCCAGATTGAATTGAATTCAATTCAACCATGGACGAACGATGGGCGCCACGAACCCGGGCACACGCGAGCGGCTGCTCTCGGCAGCCCGAGAGGAACTGATCGAGGGGCTCGGGCATCTCGAGATGCAGGCGGTCGCGCGACGGGCGCAGGTCTCGGTCGGGCTCGCCTATCACCACTTCGGATCGAAGGCCGCCCTGATCGCCGCTGTCGTCGAAGACTTCTATGAGCGGCTGGATGAGGCGGCATTCGGTGGCGCCAAGCTGTCCGCCAGGAGCTGGGCGGACCGGGAGAAGGCGCGGATCGGCGCCTATGTCGCCTTTCACTATGCGCACCCGTTTGCGCCGCTGGTGATCGGACCGCTGAGCCGGGCGCCCGAAGTGCTTGATGTCGAGACCGCCTTCACCACAAGGCAGCTGGCAGCCGGGGCGCGCATGATCGAGGCCGCGCAGCGCGACGGGATCGTGCCCGCCAGCCTCGACCCTCACCTCACCATCGCGCTGATGATCGGCGGCATCCGCCAGGCGCTGATCGGCGCGCTCACCGCCGACCGGCGGCCGGATCCGGCAAGGCTGACCGGCGACATCTGGGCCTTCATGGCCGCGGCGCTGCGCCTGCCGGCCAAGCCTTCGCCCGTGAAGCCGAAAGCCACGCGGCGCAGCCGCTCCTAACGTTCAACTGTAACCCCAAGGTCGGTGGCCATCTTGTTCAACCCGCACGATTTTCACACGCCGCAATCGTCTTACAGCAAGCCGGATCTGCTACGCTCGAGCGCGGGCGGTTATTTCGGCCCCGGCAATGCGCAGCTGCCGGCGCCACCGATGCTGATGATGGATCGCATCACCGACATCGGCATCGACGGCGGCGCCTTCGGCAAGGGCCGGGTCGCCGCCGAACTGGACATTGCACCCAGCCATTGGTTCTTCGCCTGTCATTTTGCCGGCGACCCCGTGATGCCCGGCTGCCTCGGTCTCGACGCGATGTGGCAGATCATCGGCTTCTGGCTCGGCTGGTCGGGCTCCCCGGGCAAGGGCCGCGCGCTCGGGGTCGGCGAGGTCAAGTTCAGGGGCCACATCACGCCGGACGTCAAGCTGGTGCGCTACGAGGTCGACATGCGCCAGGTCCGGCGCGGCCGGCTGGTGCTGGGCATCGCCGACGGCCGTGTGCTGGCCGACGGCGCTTGCGTCTATCTGGCGAAGGACATGAGAGTTGGGCTGATCGCGCCGAAGGGCTGAGCGATGGACGCGCGCCGCACAGTCCCGTTTTGAGGCAGGAGCCCCGGAATTTGCGGCGGGTTTTGCACTCTCCGCGCCACCTGCTTGAATTTCCGGGGGTTTTGCCCGCGCCGAGGTTGTGCTATTCGGAACCTTTCAATTGATGTCCGGTTCTGGTCGCATGGTCGAACTTGCCCCCCGGAATGCACAAGCCAGCAGCCTGATCGGCGTGCAGCCGATCGCGATCGGCGCCGTGGCGCTGGTGCTCGTGCTGTTCGGGATCGGCTCGATCGCGCTGTGGCGCAGCTTCAGCGGCAACGTGCCGGAAACCGACCGTATGGTCGCCGCCCGTCAGTTGCAGGCGCGGACCGCGCAGGTCTCCGAGGCCCTGGTGGAGAAGACCAAGGGCATGGAGGTCACCCAGCAGGAATCCATCGACCAGTTGCAGGAGGTGCAGGACCAGCTGCTGAGCATGCGCAAGCAGTTCGCCGCGCAGCAGGCCGAGGCCAAGAAGCTCTCCGACCAGGTCGCCGCACTGACCGAGCAGGTCGAGGGCCTGCGCCAGTCGCTGGCGAGCGCGCAGGCCAATGAGCCGACGGCCGAGCCCGCGCCGCGCAAGCGCTCGAAGGCTACCCACAGCGCCAACCGGAAGCGCCGCGGATCGCGCGGTTGACGACCTATGGCGGCCGAGCGGCAACGACCGGGCCCGGCCATCAAAAAGCGCCAAATCCCGAACAACATCAGGGCCTAAGGTGGAACTTCCAGCTCCAGGCCTGCCGGCGGCAGCCTCGCATGAGTGCCCGTTACCGTGAATTAATCCGGACTTTGTGAACTGGTTCACATATCCGACTTCGAATCCGAGTCATCCTTGATCACCGGATGGCGTGAGCCGATTTCAATATCCGGGGCTGGCAAGGTCGTTGACGGTATACTACGTCGACGGCCTTGTTTTTTTGGGGGCCGTCGATCCCGGCTTCTGCAGCTGCCCACCCCAAAAACGCGGCGTGCCGAGCTGACAGCTCCGCACGCGCAACGCTGCTGCGGCTGAAGCCGCAGCGATCCACGTTGCCGTCTACCTGGTGCGGTCGCGCAGGACGCGCTCGCCCCGCTGCCGCAGCCGTGCAAGCTTCGGCTCGAGCTCGTGGAGCATGTAGACGAATGCGACGGCGAGGCCCGAAACAACAACCATGAACAGCAATGTCAGATCAGGAATGGTCAGCATCTCTGATATCCTCTGAGGTCCGGCTCCAATCGCAGCCGGACCATTTGTCTTCGGCAACGCGTCACGCGCGGACAGCCGCATGCATTGCAAGCCGCATACCAATGCGCGACGGCCCCGGCATCAACACACCGAGGCCGCAGCGATGATTCCAACACCATCGGCGTGGCGATCCAATGGACCGGCCATGCGTCAGCGGATGCCTCAGTTGCAAACCTGCACGGGCCGGACCTGCCAGCCATACGGCGTCAGCATGCGGCGGCGCACGACGTAACAGCCGCCGTCACCGTAACCATAGCCGTAGCCATACCCGTCGTCGTAGCCGTAACCGGCGTAGTACGGGTTGCCGTAGTAGCCGTCATAGTAATCGTAGGCGCCGTAGCCCAAGCCGAAGCCGATCGCGGCCGCCGCGAACGGATAGCCCCAGCCACGCCGGTGCCAGCCACCGCCGTGCCAGCCTCCACCATGCCAGCCGCCGCCGTGCCAACCGCCCCCCATCGCGGCCGACCGGAAGCCACCGCCCGCGCCCATGGCGCGGAAAGCGCCGCCGCCACCGTGGAAGCCGCCAAAGCCGCCACCACCATGGAAGCCACCACCGCCGTGGAAGCCGCCCCCGCCGAAGCCACCACGCGCCGACGCGGCGTCGACCGTGAACAGGCCGACCGAAGCCGTCGCCAGCAAGGCAATCATCGTTTTACGCAACATCACCCGTTACTCCTTTTTTCAAGGCTTTTCGTTTCAAGCCTCCTCCGCCGCGTCCCGCGCATGCTAACCCAATCTAGGATCGCAGCTTCCGACGTGCGCCGATGTCGCGCTCACTTCTGCGCGACCCGCGTTCATCAAGGCGCGGCCGTCAAAAGTTAACAGCCGCGGCAGATGCCGTTGACCCGGCGATCGACCATCCTGTTCTCGTCGGCGATCGCCTTGTCGAAGCTTTCGCTCGACGCCGAGCCAGTGGTGACGCCCTCACCCGTATTCAGCCGGCCGGAGGATTGCGCCGTGCCGGCGCCGTTGGTGCCGGGCGACGGTGGTGCGACTTGCGGCGATGTCGGGCTGGCTGACGAAGGGCTGCCGCTGCCGGTGCTTTGAGCGGCGGTAACCGTGGGCGCCAGCAGAATGGCGATTGTCGCCAGCACGGCGGTGACGGATAATTTGCGCATGGCAATTCTCCCTTGCGGACATCAACGGATCCGCAAAACGCCGGTTCCCACAGGCGTTGGGGCAATACAGTTTGGGAGCAATGCAATTTGCGCAAGCTGATCGAATTTGACGACGACACTGCCGACAAGCTGAAGCAGCTTGGGCGCGACCGGATGGCGACGCTGCAGGAGCTCGCGGACGAGGCCTTCGCCGACCTCCTCAAGAAGCACGGTATTCCGATCGACCTGAGGGATGCGCTGCGCAAGAGCGCAAGACTTCAGGACGCAGCGGGACCGCGGGAGGCGGCAAAGCAGGCCCCGGCAACGCCGAAGAGCGCACGTAAGCAGGGCCGAAAGCGCTAGAGCATTTTCGGTTCTGATTGCATCAGAACCGAAGCTCTAGATTCTTGCTTTGACGCGTTTTCTTCACGCGAACCGGTGTCCACTTCGCTCGAAAACGCTCTGAGGTTTCAGCCGATCTTCTTCAGTCCGGCTTTGTACTGCGGGCCCCTGATCGCGTAGGACTTCGCCGGCCGCGACAACGCCTCCGCCTGCGCGGCGTCCAGCGTGCGCACCACGCGCGCGGGCGCGCCGATGATCAGGGAATTTTCCGGAAACTCCTTGCCCTCGGTGATGACGGAGCCGGCGCCGACGACACTGCCGCGCCTGATGCGCGCACCGTTCATCACGATCGATCCCATCCCGATCAGCACGCCGTCTTCCAGCGTGCAGCCGTGCACGATCGCGTTGTGGCCGATGGTGACGTTGTTGCCGATGGTCAGGGGAAAGCCGGGATCGACATGCAGGGTCGAATTGTCCTGGACGTTGGAGCCTTCGCCGATCTCGATCCACTCGTTGTCGCCGCGCAGCACGGCGCCGAACCAGACGCTCGCCCCGGATTTGAGGCGCACCTTGCCGATCACAGCCGCATTGTCGGCGATGAAGTAGCTGCCGTCAGCGGGAAGATCGGGCCCCTGCCCGTCGAGTTCGTAGATCGCCATCGTAGTCTCCCTGGATCAAGGAGACCTTGGCACAGCGGACGACTTGGTTTCAAGCAAGTGCAGTCATGATCCGGACACGGATCAGGATCCAGTGCGGATCACCCGATCACGCCGGCAGCGCGCAGCGTCATCACGAAGAAGGTGCCCGACATCAGGCTCCAGAAGCCGGAGATGACGGTTGCCATCATCACGAACTCGAACCGGCGGCGCTCGATGCGCGCACCGCGCAGCGTGTTGCGCATGATGATGAAGGGTGCGGCGAAGACGAGAAACGGGACCGCGGCGAAGGTCCTCGGCGCCACGCCCTCCTGCAGCAGACCGAAGCCGGCCGGACGCTCCGCCATCGCCTGATAGCCGCTGGCCAATGCGCCGGCGAGCGCGAAGCCGATGAAGAGCGAGAACAGCGAATTCAAGGTATCGGGCGACATCGGAACTTCCGCTACGCAACAGGGCACTCGCTCCTGCTTCGCAGAATTGGCCGCCGGCCGCCACATCATCCTTAAGGAAAGGTTAACCGGGGGCGGGAGGCGCGGCGTTTGCGCATGGCCATTCGCTCCGGGATTCCATTGGAATCGTACGGAAATTCCGCGTCACGTGGCATATTCGGCAGGTGATTCGGCCACTCCCGACCTGATCTTTGCCTTAGCTCATGACGTTACTCTCGACTGCCCAGCATCTCGCCCGCGATACCCGCCGCAATCCGCGCGCGCATCTCGTTCCGATCATCGCCTCGGCGGTCATCGCGGCAGGTGCGATTGCCCTCGTCGCCTACCTGTTGTGGCCGACCTATACGACTGTCCCGCCCAGCGATCCGTCGCGGCTGCCGGTGAGTGTCGGAGGTACGCTGTTCAACGTGCCGACCATGGCCGTGCGCATGAAGATCCAGCGCCACTCCGGGCCGCAGGAGCGCGTCGATCTGAGCTTCCTCTATCCGTCGCTGGAGGCGCCTGCCGCGCCGAAGCACTACAGCGCCGAGACGGTCGAGGACAAGGTGCAGCCAATTGACAGGATCTTCGTGTCGATCGCGGCACATCACGATTCACTCGCGCCGGAGATGCGGCTGCGCACGATCTATCCGCGCTATCTCGACGAGCGCGCGAATACCGATGACGGCCTGACGGCACGCGCGTTCCGCGACGGCACGCCCTATGGCGGCGAGGACCTGTTCACCGCGACCGAGCCGCAGCTGACCGCGCGCTGCACGCGCGATACGTCGACGCCCGGCATGTGCCTGAGTGAGCAGCGCATCGAGGGCGCCGACCTGACCTTCCGCTTTCCACGCAGCTGGCTGGCGCAATGGCGCGACATCGCCAACGGGATGAACCGCCTCTCCGCGCAGATGCACAGCGCGAAGGGATAACGCCGTCATTGCGCCGGAGCGACGCGCGCTCCGCGGGTTCCTCGCAATGACGGCTTTAGGGCCGTTCAGCCCTGGTCGCCCAGATCTTCTTCCAGGATGGCCATCTGGAACTGGAACGAGCGATCATCGTCCTCGTCGTCGACGAACAGCACGCCGATGAACTCCTCGCCGATATAGACCTCGGCCGAGTCGTCCTTCTTGGGCCGCGGCACCACGCGGATCTTGGGATTGCTGAACACGCGTTTGAGATACGCGTCGAGCTTCCTGACTTCCTGTACGTCCACAGCCGTCTCCAATCGGGTCGATGATTTTCGGGGGAGTTTTAGGACGACACGGCAAAGATCGCCAGAGCCTTTTCAGGCTTTGGCGACGTGATATTGCGCACACGCAAAACCGCGTGGCCGATCAGAAGGCGAGTGAAATCAAAGCCCGATCGCGTTGAGCATCTGGTCCATGGTGCGCGACGGCTCGGCGCAGCCGGCTTCGCCGACGATTTTTGCCGGAACACCCGCGACCGTGACGTTGTGCGGCACAGGCTTGACCACGACGGAGCCCGCCGCGATACGCGCGCAATGGCCGATCTCGATATTGCCGAGGATCTTGGCGCCGGCGCCGATCAGCACGCCGTGGCGGATCTTCGGATGGCGATCCTCGTTCTCCTTGCCGGTGCCGCCCAGCGTCACGCCATGCAGGATCGAGACATCGTCGTCGATGACGGCCGTCTCGCCGCAGACGAAACCAGTGGCATGGTCGAGGAAGATGCCGCGGCCGATCCTGGCCGCCGGATTGATGTCGGTCTGGAACACCGCCGACGAGCGGCTCTGCAGGTAAAAGGCAAAATCCTTGCGGCCCTTCTGATAGAGCCAGTGCGCGAGACGATGGGTCTGCAGCGCATGGAAGCCCTTGAAGTAGAGCAAGGGATCGATGAAGCGCGAGGTCGCCGGATCGCGGTCATAGACGGCGACGAGATCGGCGCGGAAGGCGTTGCCGATATCGGGCTCATCGCGCAATGCCTCGCCGAAGGTCTGGCGGATCAGGTCACCCGACAGCGCGGCGTGGTCGAGCCGCTCGGCAATGCGATGGACGACGGAATCTTCCAGGCGCTCATGATGCAGCACGGTCGCATAGATGAAGGATGCGAGTTCCGGCTCGCGCCGCAGGATGTCTTCCGCCTCGCCGCGGATTCGATCCCAGATCGGATCGAGTGCCGCCAGCTTGCTCCCCTGCGGATTGACCTGATGAACTGCCATCGCTGCTCTCGCAATTCGGTTGTTCTGATGTGCGTTATAGCACGGTGAACCCAGCGCGTCCCGGGAAGGCTCGGTACGGTAAACCCCAGCCGAACGCCCCTCGGGCCGACGTCTAGGGGAGTTGGTCGGGATTTTGCCGAAATCAAGCCGTGCTTCTGCAACTATTGGCGGATTTCGTCCCGAGTGTGGTTTTGGGCATGGTCGGCCCCAATAAAAGGGGGGAAATACCATCAACACCCGGACGTTACGTGGGCGCCTGACCGATGCACGGTCGGTCTGGATCGCCACCATTGCCATTCCCCTCCTGCTGCTCGCGCCTGCCTTCTGGAACGGCTATCCGCTGCTCCAATGGGATACCGGCGGCTATCTGGCGCGCTGGTACGAGGGCTATCTGGTGCCGAGCCGGTCCACGGTGTTCGGCATCTATTTGCATGCCGGCGAGACGTCGGGCTTCTGGCTCAACCTCGGCATCCAGACCCTGGCGACGCTGTGGATCCTGCAACTGACCCTGCGCATGCTCGAGCTCGCCCGACCGGTCCGGCTGATCGCGATCAGCCTTGCGCTGATCGCAACCACCGCCCTGCCCTGGCTCGCCAGCATGCTGCTGACCGACATCTTCGCCGGCCTTGCCGTGCTCGCGCTCTACGTCCTCATCCTGCACGGCGACAGGATCTCGACCCTGGAGAAGGCGGTGCTGTTCGGGTTTGTCGCGTTCTCCGCGGCTACACACAGCGCGACGCTTGCGGTGCTGCTCGGCCTGTGCTGCGTCGGCTGGATGCTGCGTCCGTGGCTCGGCCGCCGCGTCCCGGTCGCGGGGCTGGTGCAGGGCAGCCTGACCATCGTCACCGGCGCCGTGATGCTGCTGGCGGCAAACTTCGCGCTGTCGGGACAGCTGGCCTGGACCCCCGGCGGCTATGGCGTCGCTTTCGGCCGCATGCTGCAGGATGGCATCGTCGCGCAATATCTGCGCGATCATTGCGCGACGGAGAACCTGAAGCTCTGCCCCTATCGCGACGAGTTACCACCGACCGCCGACGACTTCCTGTGGGGCCACAGCATGTTCAACACGCTCGGCCGCTTTCAGGGACTGAATGACGAGATGGGCCACATCGTGGTGCGCGCGCTGGCCGGATATCCGGCATGGCAGGCCAAGGCGGCGTTGAAAGCAACCGCCGATCAGCTGTTGGATGTTGCGACCGGAGAAGGCTCCTCGGGCTGGATCCCGCACACCTACGGCATCATCGAGCGCTATATTCCGAGGCAAGTCGCGCCGATGCGCGCCGCGCGGCAACAACAATGGGCCCTCGACTTCACCACGATCAACCGCATCCACGTGCCGGTCGCGCTGGCTTCGATGCTCGTGGTCGTGATCCTGTTCGGCCGCGGACTGTGGCAACGGCGGCTCGACGATTTGACGCTGCTCGCCGGCACGGTGACGCTCGCTCTGCTCGGCAATGCCGCCGTCTGCGGCGTGATCTCGGGGCCGCACGACCGCTACGGCGCGCGCATGGTGTGGGTTGCGACCTTCGTGGTGCTGATCGCTGCGGCGCGCGCCTTCGCCAGAGACGATGCGGAGGACGCGCTATTTTCGCCGCGACAGGAACTCGATGACGCCGGTCTTGTAGACCTTGTCACCGACCGCCCGCATGTGGTCGCGGTTCGGAATGTCGAGCACCTGCGATCCCGGAATGACCCGGCCGAGCGCTGACGCCGATCCCGCGATCTCGTCCTTGCTGCCGACCGCGATCAGAACCGGCACGCCGATCCCGGCGGCCTCCTCACGCGTCATCAGGCGGCGCGAGCCGCGCAGGCAGGCGGCGAGCGCGCGGCGGTCGGAACGGGTCTGATCGGCGAAGGCGCGGAAGGTGCGGCCAACCGCATCGGTGACATCGTCGAGCGACGGTGCCTCCAGCGCCAGCGCGACGGCTTCACCAGGACCGCCGCCCTCGATCAGCCCGATGCCGATGCCACCGAGGATCGCCGAGCGCACCCGATCGGGATGTTCACGAGCCAGGATTGCCGTCATTCGCGAACCCAGCGAATAGCCCATGATGTCGGCGCGTGCGATTCCGAGATGATCCATCAGCGCGATCACGTCGCTTGCCATGGTCGCGATCTCGTATTGCGCGGCGTCGTAGAGCTTGGCGGATTCGCCGTGGCCGCGATTGTCGAGCGCGATGACGCGCCGGCCGGCCTTGACGAGCTCCGACACCCAGGTCGGATAGATCCAGTTCACGTTCTTGCTCGAGGCAAAGCCGTGCACCAGCACGATCGGTTCGCCCGCGCCTTCGTCGATATAGGCAATCTCAACATCGCCGTGGTGGAAACTCGGCATCTTCGATTCCGTTTTTTCTTGGGACTTGGGACTTGGGATTTTGGGATTTGCGATCGACCGGCGACCGCAAGCTTAGCCCTGAGCTGGCATACTCGCCAAGGTCGCCTGGGCAGCCATCTGCCGCTTCAGGCGCAGCGCCTTGTTGCGTCTGAGCCACCACGCCGTGGTTCGCTCGGTGGTGGCCTTGATCGACGACAGGAAGCCGAACAACGCGAGCAGCGCGCCGAACAGCCACATGGTGAGATTGAATGTGCCGGCAGCGAGCAGCAGCGCACCGCGGCCGAGCAGCTTGATGATCGCGCGGGTCTGGCCGCCCTTCGCCTCCGCGATGCGCGCCGCGCGCGCGATCTCCTGTGGGTTCTCCGCAACCTTGAGCGTGTCCCGCGCCGCGCGAACCCCGGCCGCCTCACCGATCCGTCCAACATCCTTGGCGACGCGCACCAGCGCGCCGGCCTTCTCGGCGCGGAATGCCGCGCGGATCGCGGTAGCAGTTTCCGCCGGACGCAGCACTGATCCGGACGCCACCGCCTCGCGGAGCGCCGGCTGATCGACCACTTCGCGGGTCGAGCGCCCGGCCCATTCGATCATCCCCTCGCTCAGCCGTCCGGCCTTGCGCGTATCCTTGACCAGCGTCAGTCCGGCGCGCAGCGGCGCGGCGCCGCCGACCGACACATAGGTGGCCGCGGTCACAGCGAGCCCGGCGGCCGCAAGGCCGAGCACCAGCTGATCGGTATCCTCGCCCATCACGAGGTGCTTGCCCTCGCGCACGACGTCCCTGACGTCACCGAACACGAACAGATCGCCGGCGACCGTGCCGGACAGGCTTGCGACATCGTCGGCATTGCCGGTCACGAGGCCGGTGGCAAATCCCTTGGCGAAATGCGTGGTGGAGGATTGCTCGGTGCGCGCGTCGTCGACACGCTTTTTGAGTTCAGCACTGAGCGCGATGTTCTGCTCGCTTGCGAGCGCGACAAAGCTGGTCGCAAGATCGGCATCTCCGGCGGCGAGCGCAGCCTCGATATTGTCCGATATCAACGCCGGGTTGTTGCGCAGGACGGAATTGAGCCTGAGGTCGGCAAGCGCGGCCGGATCGTTCCGCGCTGACAGCACCACGCCGGCGTCCCGGGCGTGCGGCCAAACGGCCGCGCCCACGGCAGTGCTTACTGCCAGACCGGCCACCGCAAGGCTGATGCGCACCCCGTTCATTCCGCTGGAAACTTCAAGTTTAATTCGCCTTGTTCAGTTGGCCTTGGAAATAGTGTGCCGTTTTTGCGACACAACGGCTCCGACCAAAGAAGGGCTTCTCTGGGACGACAAGATTGTGTCGAATTTGCATGAGCAAATGAGCCATCGGGGCTCTAGGAATCAACTGTTCCCGCCAGTATGGTGCGCGGCATTTCGCGATGCCGCATGCAGTTGATTGCGTCTGCCCATCGTTGCTACCAAGGTGAGAATATGTCCGACCACGTCGTCCCGCACTTCCATAACGATGCCGGTGTCTCGGTGATCGAGATCGGGTCGCAGGAGTTCATGTGCGTGGGCGCCAACCCTCCGTTCGACCATCCGCACGTGTTCCTCGACCTCGGCAACGACAGCGAGATCATCTGCCCGTATTGCTCGACGCTCTATCGCTTCGCATCCGACCTTGCTGCCGGCGAAGCCCGGCCGCCGGAATGCGTGCTGAAAGACAAGGTCGCCTGACCGTTCCGTGGCGCTGACGCGAACCGTCATCGTTGCCGGCGCCGGGATCGGAGGACTGACGGCGTCGCTGACCCTGGCGGCACAGGGCTTTCGCGTCGTCGTGCTGGAGAAGGCCGAGCGGCTCGAGGAAGCCGG
>DASVOL010000094.1:0-7387 GCA_036383375.1 Bradyrhizobium sp.
ATGGTCGCGCATGAGGGCTTCGCGGCGTTCTGAATGGCGCTTCGCCGCAGCATGCCGCTGTAGCTGCTGTGGATCAACTCGATGACGCGCCGTCCGGCTCGCTCGCGATGCGATCCCACAGCGCGCGGATCATGTCCTTCATGGCCAGCGCGTCCTGCCAGCGGTCGGACAATTCCCTGCCGTCGGCACCGGTGATCGCATAGGGCGGGGGACCGAGCTCGCACAGGAAGGTCAGGATCGCGTCGGGCCCGGCGCGCTTGCGCCAGGAGCGGATGCCGTAGTCCCACCAGTCAGTGAACAGCGACACCCAGCCCTGGTGCTGCGGAAAGCCGAGCGAGATCTGCACCTGCTCGCGGCTCGCGATGCGGCCGTGGATGCCCCAGGCATTGTCGAGGATGCGATGGATCATCGCATGACTGACGTCGTCGATCGGCCAGGCGAATTCGCGGCCGACCAGATAATGCGAGAGATCGGTAGTCAGCCGCAGATCTGGAAAGCAGTCGAGCAGATCCAGCATGAAGAACAGGTCGGTCGTCATGCGGTCGCGATGGGTCTCGACATGCACGGCGACGCCGGCCTCAGCGGCCAGCCGCCGCCAGCCTTCGAGCAAGGGAACGCAATCTGCGAGCCGGCGCGGCCGAACGTCCGGCTGCAGGTTGACATGATCGGCGCCGAGCTGTGCTGCCAGCTCGAGCACCGGCTTCAGGTCGTCGACGTTCTTCGGATAGCATTGCGCCTGCCAGATCATGCCATGCGCACGAAGGAAGCCCGTCACCTCGCGCGCGAAGGCGGGATCGATGAAGCGCACGCCGGCGCCGTCAAACCCGGCATCGCGGATCATCGCGAGCTGGGTTTGCAGCGGCCATTCGTCCTCGTTTGCCAGCCGCCGCTCCATCGCCCAGAGCGACTGCAGAACGCGCAGTTGTTGCGCCACCGATCAGGCCCGCGCCGGGATCGCCGCGGGCAGCTCGGCTTGTTCGCTCGTGTCCTCGGCGATATTCTCCTGATAGGTCTCCGGCCCGATCCAGATCGCAACCACCGTGCAGGCCGACAGGAACATCGCGTAGCAGGCGACCGGCCACCAGGTGCCGTAGGCTGCCACCAGCGCGGTCGCGACGAACGGCGCCGGGCCGCCCGACAGCAGCGAGCCGAGCTCGCGGGCGAAGGCGAAGCCGGCGAAGCGGCGTTGTGGCGGGAACAGTTCGGCGAAATACGCCGCCTGCGGTCCGAACATCGCCGCCGTCACCACCGCACGCGCCAGGATGAAGGCGAGCGCGATCATGATCCATTCCTTGGTGCCGACCATCCAGAAGAACGGGAAGGAAAGCGCCACGCCGGCCAGCGCGCCGAACATGTACACCGGCCGCCGTCCGATCCGGTCCGACAACGCCGCAAAGCCGAGGATCGCAAACAGCTCGATCGTGAAGGCCAGCATCAAGGCGCTGAGCGCCTCCGCCTTCGGCACGCCGAGCGTGGTGATGACGTAGCTCAGGCCGAACACCGGGAAGAAATAGCCGAGCCCGTTCTCGGCCATCCGGGCGCCGAGCACGACGAAGAAGTTGCGCGGGTGCCGGCGCAGCGCTTCCATCGCAGGATTGCTCTCGACCTTGCCGCGCGCAACCACCGCCTGGGTGTAGACCGGCGTCTCGGTGATGCGCATGCGGACGAAGATGCCGACGACGATCAGCAGGAAGCTTGCGAGGAAGGGCAGGCGCCAACCCCAGCTCATCAGGTCCTCGCGCGGCAGCATCGTCACCAGCGCGAAGGCGCCGGCGGCGAGCAGATTGCCGACGGAGACGCCGAGCGGCGCGAAGCCGCCCCAGAAGCCGCGATGCTTCGGCGGTGCGTTCTCGACCAAATAGATCACCGCGCCGCCATACTCGGCGCCGGCGCCGAGGCCCTGGATCACGCGCATCGCGACCAGAAGGATCGGCGCCCACACACCGATCTGCGAATAAGTCGGCAGGAAGCCGATCGCGGTGGTGCCGATGCCGATCATCAACAGCGTTGCGACCAGCACCGGCTTGCGGCCATAGCGATCGCCGAGGATGCCGAACAGCAGGCCGCCGAACGGCCGCACCACGAAGCCGACGCCGAAGGTCAGGAACGACAGCAGCGTGCCGACCACCGGATCGCTCTTTGGAAAGAACAGCTCGCCGAACACCAGCGCGGCCGCGGTGCCGTAGAGGAAGAAGTCGTACCATTCGAGCGCGGAGCCGATGCTTGCGGCCAGGATCACACGCAGGCGCGACGTGCGAGCGCCATCTCTTGCCATCTCGGTCATTCGTTTCTCCGTTGTTTTGTTTTTATGTCTTGAAAGCAGCAATGCCCGCGGCTTGCCGCGGGCATTGTCGTCAGTCTCAGGCGGCGCGCGTGAAGTAGGACTTCTTGGACGCCGACTGGGTCTCGTAGATCGATCCCTGCCGCTTGGCCGGCGGCAATGGCATCCGCACCGGCACGTCGGTTAGCCGTGGGGTAACCACCGGCGGCCCCGCCAGCAGGCGGCTGTTGAATTCGTCGAAATCCTTCACGCCCATCAGCGGCCAGGCGTCGCTGGCGGCCACTTCATAGAGCAGCAAGTTGCGCGGCCGGTCCGATGTGTTGGTCGCCGAGCCGTGCAGCGCGCGCACATGGTGGAACGACATGCTGCCGGCCTTGCCCATGCAGGGCACCGCGCGCTTGATGTCGTCCTGTATCTGGTCGGGATCGATCAGGCCTGCGAAGCAGCCGTCCTCGCCGTGATGATCCCACATCGTAGCCCCGGTGTGCGATCCTGGCGTCACCAGCATCGGGCCGTTCTCGATATCGCAATCGTCGAGCAGCACGCCGATCGCGAGGATGTCGTCATTGGTGTGCGGATAGAACGCCCAGTCCTGATGCCACTCGACCGGCGAGCCGTATTGCGCCGACTTCATGTTGAGTTTTGAGCCGTGCAGGCGAAGGCCGGGGCCGATCAGTTTGGTCAGGATCGAGATCACGGCGGGGCTGCGGATGATCTCGTCGAAGATCGGGTGCACCTTGTGCGGCGCCTTGATGCGGCGGACGCGCGGGGTCTCCGGCGTATGGCCCGGCTCGAGGTCGTAGACGTCGGTGTGCTCGCTCACCGCGGCGGCGCCGGCCACCAGCTCGGCGAGCACGGTGCGCACCTTGCCGAGGGTCTCCTGGTTCAGCACCTCGGGGACCACGATCACCCCGTCGCGCTTGTAGGCCTGGGCCTGCTCGTCCGAAATCATGTTGTTTCTCCCATTTTGTTCCATGTTAGCGCTAACATGAAGCGATGCTAGCGCTAACATAATGGCTTGGCAACCCGGAATCGTGCAGGGTCCAGCCCATGAGCTCCGACCTGACCGAACCCGGGACCGGCCCGACCGGTGCCGCGCCCACCCTCTCAGAGGTGGCCAAGCGCGCCGGCGTCTCCTCGATCACGGTGAGCCGGGTGGTGCGGATGCCCGACCTCGTCGCCCCTGAGACCCGGGCGCGGGTCGAGCGGGCGATGCGCGACCTCGGCTATGTCCCGAACCTGGTGGCAGGCGCGCTGGCGAGCGCGCGGACCAATTCGGTCGGCGTGCTGGTGCCGACCATCGCGAACTCGATCTTTGCCGACACGGTGCAGGGTCTGTCCGACAAGCTCGAGCCGCTCGGCTTCTCGGTAATCCTGGCGCAATCGCGCTACGACGCGGTGCGCGAGGATCGCGTGCTGGCGGCGCTGCTGTCGCGGCGGCCCGAGGCGATCATCATGGTCGGCTCGCCGGCGACCGAGGAGGGCAGCCGCCTGCTGCGCAACGCGCGGATTCCGATCGTCGAGACCTGGGACCTGCCGGCCCACCCGATCGATGCGGTCGCGGGCTTCGACAATTACAAGGCCGGGGTCGCGGTCGCCAAGCATCTCGTTGCCCAAGGGCGCAAGCAGCTCGCCTTCATCGGCGGCGACGATCCGCGCGGCACGCGGCGCTGGTTCGGCTTCAGGGACGAGGCGCTGGCCAGCGGTCTCTCCGAGCCGCGCCGGCTGATCCTCGACCGCAAGGACTCCGGCAGCGTGGCGGCGCATGCACGCCTGCCCGATGTCGATGCGGTGTTCGCCGCCAACGATGCCCATGCGATCGGCTTCATGTCGGGGCTGCGCAAGGCCGGCTTGCTGCGCGAGGGCCCCGCATCGGCGCAGCCGGTCGCCGTGATCGGGCTCGGCGATCTCGAAATGGGCCAGCTGATCTCGCCGACATTGAGCACGATCAGCGTGCATGGCGATGCGATCGGCCGCACCGCGGCGACGCTGACCCTGGAGCGCGGCGGCGAACGCCGCATCGATCTCGGCTTCGAGCTGGTGCTGCGCGACAGCGGCTAGGGCGTGTACTCGTCGTGTCCGCTTTGGTCCCGGAAGCTGACGCTGAAGCGGACGTCGCTGCATGTCGGCCTTGGGTCAGAACCAGAATTGGCGGTCTGCAAGGAGCACTATGGCCATCACCGGAAATCGCAGGAAAGATTGTACCGTCGCCGGTCAAAACTATGCGGCTCTGCTACAGCGACCTGAATGGTCTCTCCAATCTTTCCGTAAAACCTTACGCACGTGCCCACGTCGACTTGTATATCTGTGGGCAAGCCATTTGCCGATGCATTGTCGACCTCTAATGAGACGGTCATGTGTCGGCATTCGTATGACAGCGCGACCACTCGTCCAGAAAACAACGTCGCTCCATTCAACGGTTTATCACACCACCTAAGATCGGGCGGATGCTCGCATATCCAATTGAGACATTTCCCGTCCCGGTCGCGAGCTGGAGGCCACTGTCCATAAGCTAAGGGCGATTGAACGGCGACAGCTAAGCCAATCCAAGAGACGTACAAACTCTGCCGGAGCATGGGTCGTCCTCGTGCTTCATTCCTCATGCTCAGCATATCCGAAAACGGCCAAGAGCCCCAAAGACGACGTGAATGACAGACCCAAGGTCCGCTTTGGGTCATAAGCCGCCGATGACGACCAAACTGGGCAACTTCCGCTTTATGATTGGAAGCCGACGTTCATAAGTTCACGCCCTAGTTGGCACCTCGCCGTCGCCAGCGGTCGAAGACGGCGAACAACGCAGCAATCACGCATCCCGTGATGATGCCGAAGGTCAGGTCCTCGAACACCGTCAGGCCGAATGTCGGGATCAGCACCGCGGCGCCGCGCCAGTCTTTGATCAGCTGCAGGAACGCCTCCTTCTCCGCCATGTACCAGCACACGACGACGAGGACGCCGGCCGGCGCCGACAGCGGGATGTAGCTCGCGAGCGGCGCGGCCACGATCATGAACGACAGCAGGAACGCTGCGTGCAGCATGCCGGACAGCGGGCTGCGCGCGCCGGCCCGGATGTTGGTCGCGGTGCGTGCGATCGTGCCGGTGACGCTGATCCCGCCGAACAATGCGGAGGCGATGTTGGCGATGCCCTGCGCCACCAGCTCCATGTTGGAGCGGTGCTTGCGGCCGGTCATGCCGTCCGCGACTTTTGCAGAGAGCAGGCTCTCGACGCCGCCGAGCAGGGTGAAGGAGAGCGACGCGGGCAGGATCTGCAGCAGCAGCGCCCAGGAGAATTCCGGCAGATGCGGCACCGGCAGGCCGCGCGGAATTTCGCCGAACCGGCTGCCGATGGTCTCGACCGGCAGGTGCAGCAGCAGCGCCGCGACCGAGGTGATCGCAATCGCGATCAGCATCGCCGGCCAGGCCGGCCTGAAGGCGCGCAAGCCGAAGATCACGGCCGCCGAGCCGACGCCGATTGCGAGCGCGGACCCGTTCAGGGTCGGCAGCGCGTGGCTGAGGGCGGCGAGCTTCGGCAGGAACGGCCCGGGCTCGCGACCTGCAAGCGTCAGTCCGCCGAGATCGCGCAACTGGCTGGCCAGAATGGTGACCGCAATTCCGCAGGTGAAGCCGACGGTGACGGGATGCGGGATGTAGCGGATCAGCGAGCCAAGGCCGGAGGCGCCGATTAGCGTCAGCATCAGGCCGGAAACCAGCACCGTGAGCAGCAGCCCCTCGACGCCGAACCTTGCGGCCGTCGCCGCGACGAGCACGATGAAGGCGCCGGCCGGCCCGCCGATCTGAAAGCGGCTGCCGCCGAGGGCAGAGACCAGGAAGCCGCCGACGATGGCGGTGAACAGCCCACGTTCCGGCGTCACGCCCGAGGCCACTGCGATCGCCATCGATAGCGGCAACGCGACCACCGCGACCGTCAATCCCGCCATCACGTCGTGGCGGAAGGCACCGAGGCCGTAGCCTTCGGTCAGCGTGGTGACGAGCTTGGGACGATAGAGGTGTGCTGTAGAGGAACCGTCAGGCATGAGGATAACCGTTGGGAAGGGAGTGAAGGAAGCGGGCAGCGTCGGCGGGTGCGACAAACATGCGGGGAATTGTTGCGGGTGACAGCAGCGCGGGCCGCGGAGGAGGGGCTGCGTTCATTCGGCAATCTTCCGGTAGATGTCCGCGGCGCGGCGCAGCAGGCGGCTCTTGCGCTTGCGCTCGTGCACGCGCTGATGCTTGGCCTTGCGTTCATCGGAGCGCTGCGCGAGTGCATCGGCACGTTCGAGCAACGCGCGGCGGACCTCGTCATCGTTCAGTTCGCCGAGCAGCTGCTGTCCCTTGCGTAGCTGCTTGAGGACGTTCCGCCAGGACGCATAATCGTCGGGCGGCAATCCGCCTTCCGAGAACTCGATGGCGTAGCGCAGCCGCTTGCTGGCGAGCCGGACGCGATGGCGCTTGTTCTTGCCCATGCCTTGCAGCCCGCGGCTCTTCTGGCACAATTTGCCATGCCACCGCGCCAGCCGGCGCGCGTGAAACACCGCGACCGGCACGGCCCGCCGTTGCGCGGCACGGCGGTTCTGCCGCGTGGTCCAGGGGCCGCTGCCGACCCAGTCCCACATGCCGTCGAACCATTGCCAGTAACGGTCGCTCTGCAAGGCCTCCTTGAGGGCTTCGAACGCATCGGCGCGGGCCGTCCTGAGCATCTGCTCCTCCGGCAGCTCCTTGCTGTTCTCGATCGCGACGTCGAGGTCGCGTGTTGCGCCGAGATGAGCGCTCAGCCATTTCAGCTCGGACTTCAGCCGCGTCCATTCGGTGTCCGACACCATCGGGCCGTAGAAGGCGACCGCGGCCTTCAGCCGCGTCAGTGCAATGCGGGTCTGGTGGAGCGCGGCCGGATCGCCGGAGCTCAGGGCCTCGTGGTTGGTTGCGACTTCCTCCAGGCATTCGGACAGGATCAGGCGAAACGCAGTCTCACAACGCATGGCTTCGCTGAGATGGCGCGGCCGCTTTGGGCGGACAACGCGCTCCCGGTCCGAACTTGCCGCTGACGTCATGACACTCTCGTGACCCCGCCCGAACCGCAAGCGCGACACTTGGGCTCCCGGGCGCAAGATT
>DASVOL010000095.1:0-9094 GCA_036383375.1 Bradyrhizobium sp.
CGGAGCCAGGCCAAGGCTGAGCGAGCGCTCCCCCTTCTGCGACCGCTGGCTGGCCATCACGGTTGCAGCCGTGCCGAGCGCCTTGGCCGCCGTCGGCAACAGCTCCGCGAGCTTGCGATATTGCTGGGCCGCGTTGTTGGCTGCCGCCTGCAACAGCTCGGTCACGCCGAGCTGGTATTGCACGGCGGCGCGCTTGCGCCGTGGCGGCGGCACCTCGCGCATCTTGGGCGAGACATCATAGAGCACCTTGGCGAGCTCGACGCCGGCCTTGCCGTCGACGCCGCTGTGATGCGCCTTGGTGTAGAACGCAACCTGGCCGTTCTCGAGGCCATCGATGACATACATCTCCCACAGCGGGCGGCTGCGGTCGAGCAGCGAGGCATGCAACCGCGCGACCAGTTGCTCGAGCTGCGCCATGGTGCCTGGCCGCCGCAAGGTGACAGTCCGCACGTGATAATCGAGCTCGATATCATCGTCCTCGATCCAGACCGGCTCTGCGAGCTGGAACGGCATCTGCGCCAGCTTGCGGTTCAGCAACCCCGAGAGATGAAGACGCTTGCCGAGCATCTCCTTGACATCCTCGTAGTAGTCGCCCTGATAGCCCTCGGGGAGATCGAAGATCATGAGGCTGCCGACATGCATCGGCGTCTCCGGCGTTTCGAGATGCAGGAACGACGCATCCATGCTGCTGAGTTGATCCATTCTTCCCTCCCATGACGTTGTGACGACGACCGCCGTCTTGATGACCGTGTGCCGATGTCTCGCGCGTCACGGTCATTGCATTGCGGACGGGCCCGACGCCTGTCCGCCGCTGCCGATCCGGTTCACGCGATCTCAGGCCTGCGCCCGGGCCGCGCGCTCCTCCTCGTCGTACAGCTCCTTCTTCGAAAGCTTGCCGACCGCGGTCTTCGGCAGTTCGGCGCGGATTTCGAGCGCCTGCACCATCTCGTGCTTGCCGAGCTTGTCCTTCAGGAACGCCTGCAGCTCTTCGAGCTTGAACGGCTTGGCATCCGCTTTCAGCTTGATGAATGCTTTCGGCGACTGGCCGCGATACTCGTCGCGGATGCCGATCACAGCGACCTCCTCGACCGCCGGATACTTGTAGATCGCCTCTTCGAGGACACGGGGATACACATTGAACCCGCTGCACAGGAGCATGTCCTTGGTGCGGTCCACGATGAAGATGAAGCCATCCTCATCCATGTAGCCGACGTCGCCCGTGCGCAGGTAGCCGTCTGCGGTCGTCACCTCGGCAGTGGCATCGGGCTTGTTCCAGTAGCCCTTCATCACATTCGGGCCCTTGATGCAGATCTCGCCGCGCTCGCCGAGCGGGACGTATCCGCTACCGTCGTCGACGTTGAGGAACTTGATGACGATGCCGGGCATCGGCATGCCGCAGGAGCCGGCCTTGCGCATGGCGCCATGCTGCGCCGGCGTGTAGGTGCCGCTCGGCGAGGTCTCGGTCATGCCCCAGCCTTCACTCAGATTGCAGCCCGTGATCGAGGCGAATTGCTGCGCCACCTCGAGCGGCAACGGGGCGCCGCCTGATCCGCAATATTTCAGCGCGCGCAGGCTGTGCTTCGGCGTCTCCGGATGGTTGATCAGCGCGGTGAACATGGTCGGCACCCCGCAGAAGACACTGACCGACTTCGACGAAATCTCCTCGAGCGCAGCTTTCGGATCGAAGCGGACATGCTGGATGATCTCCGCGCCCATCAAGACACCGAACAGGACGTTCACGGAAAGCGCGTAGATGTGGAACGGTGGCAAGACGGCCAGGAACCGCTCCTGCCCGTCGACCAGCACCGGCGGCGAGCCGGCCGTCGTCGCCCTGTACTGCTGGCACGCGCTGGTCAGGTTGGCGTGGGTGAGCATCGCCCCCTTCGGCAACCCTGTCGTCCCGCCGGTGTATTGCAGCACGGCGATCGTCTCGCGCGGGTTTTCGATCGGATAGGCCTGATAGGCTCCATCATTATGGGTCAGCTGGCCGAAGCTGATGTGATGATCGTCCCAGGCGACTTCGCTCAGCTGCTTGGCCGCCTTCATCTCGTTGACGACGGTGTCGGGGTCAGCCGTGATCTCGCCAAGCGAGCCGACCACCAGCTTCTTCAACCTGGTCTTGCCCAGCATCGCGGCCATCTGCGGATAGAGCGAAACCATGTCGAGCGTGATCAGGATATCGGTCTTGCTGTCCTCGATCTTGTGTTCGAGCACCTTGGCGGCGTCCAGCGGCGAATAGTTGACCGCCGTGCCGCCTGCCTTGAGGGTGCCGAAGAACGAGATGATGTAGTGCGGCGTGTTGGGCAGATAGAGGCCGACATGAACGCCCGGCTTCACGCCGAGGAGCTGCAGGCCCTTGGCCACGCGATCGGTGAGCCGCCCGAGCTCAGCATAGGTGATCCGCTTGCCCATGAAATCGATCGCGGGACGATCCGGCCATTTGGCGACGGCATCGCCCAATATCTTCTGCACTGGTCCGGGCGCGATCTCGACGTCCCAGCGCACGCCATCGGGATAGGATCGAATCCAGGGCATGTCGGTCATGAGATGTCTCCCTTCTATGGTCTCTCGGATCAGACGGCGGTCACGCCGCCATCGACCGCAATGGTCTGGCCGGTGATGAATGCACAGGCATCGGAGGCGAGCAGCGCGGCGACACCCTTGAGATCTTCGGGGCCGCCCTCGCGATTCATCGGCGCCATATGCGCGGTCGCGCTCTGGTCGAGCTGCGCGGTCATCTTGGTCGGGAAATAGCCCGGCGCGATCGCGTTGACGTTGATGCCGAGCGGCGCCCATTCGTTGGCGAGCGTGCGGGTCAGGTTGACGACCGCGCCCTTGCTCGTGTTGTAGGCCAGCGTCGGCGTGCCTTCCGGATAGCAACCCGTGAGTCCCTGGATCGACGCGATGTTGATCACTTTGCCACTCCGCCGCGGCACCATGCAGCGGCGACCGACCTCCTGGGTGGCAATGAAGATCGCAGTTACATTCAGGTTGATCACCTTGTTCCAGCCGTCGAGCGTATGTTCGATCGTGGCAGCGCCCCAGGACGTACCGGCATTGTTGACAAGGATGTCGATCGGACCCAGCGCGGCCACGACCTGCTCGATCATCGGCGCGATCGTCTCCAGCCTGCCCATGTCGCAGACCACCGGAAGCGCCTCGATGCCGACCCCTTTGAGGTGAGCCGCGGCGGCGTCAAGCTCATCCCGTTTGCGCGCGGTGATCGCGACCCTGGCGCCGAGTTCGCCCAGCACCTCGGCGATCTGAAGACCGAGACCTCGCGATCCGCCCGTGACGAGCGCGACGCGACCCGTCAAGTCCTGCAACTTGGCCAGACTCATGGCTTTCCCTCGATGGTTTGCGCCTCACATGCGCCGCACTATTTCGGCTGCAACAGCTTCTGAAGGTTCGCGAAGTTCTCCTGCATGCGGTCCTGCATGACCTTCCAGGCGTTGTTGCGCGCCTGGGCTTCCAGCTGCGACAGCTCGCGGAAATCAGCGACCGCCTTCTCGACCTGCTGCCTGGCGGTCTCGGTCTGCTTCGTGATGCCCTGACCGCTTGCGAAGCCCTGCATCGCCGCCTGCCACTGCGCGAGTGTCTCCTGCAGGATTTCGTTGCGCCGGCTGACCAGCGCCTGCACGCCTTCGTAGGCCTGCCGGTTCGCCTCCGCCAACGCCTCCATGTCCTTGCGCTGCCACTCGACCAGTGCCGTGATATCGAACCCGGGCAGCGCGAACTTCTCGGCCATTTTCTTCAAGTCGCCGAGCCAGGGCATCGCGCCCATGCCGGCTGCGTCGGATTGCCCATTATCGGTCCCCATCGGCGTCCTCCCTATATTGCTTGCTTATGTTGCCTGGCGGGCGGCGACGAACGCCCACCCGTGGACTTGCGCGTCAGGCCGCCGGCCAGCGCGGCCGAAACAGGGTGGCGCTGTCATCGGCTCGATCCGGATCGGGGTACACCATGCCACGGAGACCGCTGCGGTCGAACGGCGACCATTCGTCCTCTCCGAGCGCGAGGCGGTCCGCGATTGCATAGAGCACGGCCGGGTTGTGTCCGAGCCCGCAATGACTGCCTTCGACCTCGATGTTCTGTGTCCGGTCGGCATCCTGTTCGCGGCACCCCCACCACGAGACGATGCCGTCGGTGCGTGAGTAGATCGCCGTGCTCGGGACCGGCGGCGGCGACTTCATGATGTCCCTGTCGGGCCAGTCGTCGACCTGGCGCTCGCTCAGCATTTCGTAGAGACGCCAGGCATTGCTTGCCTTCGGCTCGTTGGCGAACGGGCTGCCGAGCGTGATCACCTGGCGGACCAGATCGGGCGCACGCCGTGCAATCTCGCGCGCAAACACGCCGCCAAGGCTCCAGCCGATCAGGCTGACCTTGCGATCGTAGCGCTCGGCGAGTTCCGCCAGCCTTGCGTCCATGGCGGCCTCGACGCCGGGACGCGGTCCGCGATTGGGTCCAAGCTTCCAGCCATGGACCGCGTAGCCTTGCGCCTTCAGATAGGCGCGCAGCGGTCGGGTCGAGATATCGCTGGCGGAGAGCCCCGGCAATACGAGGACCGGATGCCCGTCGCCGCGCGGCGCGCGGCGAAGCAGCGGGTAGCTTGCGAAGAACGCCTGCAGCTCCCAGATCCCGCGCACCTCGAGCGCGAGCAGCAATTGCGACGGCGGCGCAGAGCGGTCGACGACCGTATTCATGTCAGAATGTCCCCTCCCGGATCACGCAGCGCGCACGACCCGACATTTTGTGATTGCTGCCTCGCTGCGCGAGCGGCTCCATGCGTCCCCGATCGCGCAACCGTGCATCCTCTTGGTCTCAAAACGCTATCGAGCAGGTCAGACCCGTAAAAGGTGCAATTGGCCCGGTTGACCGGTTAGTTTGGGACATCCGCCAATGAATCTTGCACGCGCGCTGCGATGGCTGGCGCCCGGCCGTCGCGGAAGTCCGAAGGGCTCTTGCCGGTCCAGCGCGCAAAGGCGTGGCGGAAGTTCGCCGCGTCGCTGTAATCAAGCCGCGCGGCGATCTCGTCATTGGTCATTTGCGTGTTGCGCAGATAACCGACCGCGAGCTGCATGCGGACTTCGGAGACGATCTGCCGGTAGGTCGTCCGCTGCAGCTGCAGCCTGCGGCGGAACGTCCGCGGATGAATCATGAGCTCCGCCGCCATGGCCTCGATACTCGGGAAGCGGCCGGGATGCTCGACGAGCCGCCGCCGGATGTCGGCGGCAAGGCCGTCGTCCTGCACGTCATGATCGAGAAGCTGGTCGTAGATTCGGCCTGCCATCGCCCTGGTCATCTCGTCAGGGCGGACCGCCGGACGGTCGATCCAGGCCGCGTCGAATTCCAGCGCATTCTTGCACTGGTCGAACCCGACCGGGCACCGGAAGATGCGATCGTAGGTCGCAGCATGCGGTGGCCGTGCATAGGCGGCGCTCAGCTTCGAAAAGCGGAACGAGCTGCCATAGACGTCGCGGCTCAACGTTTGATAGGTCGCAAAGGCGAACTCGAGCGCGAACCGATAGACGTCATCGGCCGGATCGCGCGACAGCAGGGGCTCGAGCAGACAGCTTACGGTATCGCCCTTGCGGGTGAAGTCGATGTCGGCGACCGTTCCGAGGATGCGACCGTACTTCGCCGCGAAGTCGATGACTTCGGTCCGGGTCGGGCTACTCAGCATGGCATAGCCATACATGCCGTAAGCCATGACATGCATTCGTTCTCCGGCGCGAAACGCGATCGCCGGATCTCGCGACAGCCGCATCGCATTACGAAAGACCGTCGCGACCTGCCGATAGGAGACGCGTACAGACGAATCCCTCAGGTCGGCACTGCTCAAATTGACCCCACCGAGCGCGCGCGACGCGGAGATCCCGTCCTCGGACAGGACGTCCACCACCGCAGCGATCCGTTGCGGCGAATAGAGACACTGCACGAGATTTGGTGACGGGTGATACACGAGCTCCCTCGTCCGCCTTCCACGCCTGTTTCCGTTCAGCAATCCGGGAGGCTAGTAAGCCGGACCAGTCAGCGGAAGGTTCGATTGATCGCGTTTGGAGGTGAGTTCCGGACAAGACCGGCCAAAAGAAAGACCGCCGAGGGAGGCGGTCCAGGTTGGGAGAACGCGATCGCGAGCGCAACCACGGCGTCGAGCTTACGCGCGCTTCGGCCTCACAAAAGGTTCGATTGAACCAGTTTGCCGGTGAACTCCGGACAGGGCCGGCGAAGCGTCCCTCGGCTATCTCGGGGGTCTAAAGACCATCGTCGCCTCGGAACTCGGATGGATTTCTGCCGGTCCAGCGCAAGAAGGCGTGGCGGAAGTTGGCCGCGTCGCTGTAGCCGAGGCGGCTCGCGATCTCTTCATTGGTCATGCGCGTCTTGCGCAGATACTCGATCGCAAGCCGCGTGCGTACCTCTGCAAGCAGGCTGCGATATGAGGTTCCCTCCGCCTCGAGCCTGCGCCGCAGCGCGCGGGGATAGATGTCGAGCTGCTCGGCGATCGCCTCGATACTTGGATAGCTGCCTGGCTGCTCGATCAGGATCCGACGGATATCAGCGGCAACGCCGCCGGCGCGGTTAACCTCGCCGAGGATCTCCTCGCACATCTCCCGCGCCATGGCATGGGTACGCGGATTCGCCAGCGCCCGCGGGCCGTCATTGCGCGCGTATTCGTATCCACAATGATGTTGATTGAACAGAACCGGGCATCCGAAGAGATCACGATACGCCGCGGTGGATGGCGGCGGTGCATAGTCGAGCAGCACGCGCGAGAACGCGAAGCCCTGACCAGAGCGGTCGCGAATCGTCGTCAGATGCGCAGCCAGCGCGAACTCCACCGCGAAGCGATGCACGCTCTCGGTCGGGTTCGGCCAGTGCATGGGCTGGAACGTCGCCACCACCGTCTCACCATCATAGGACAGGCCGAAATCGCAGAACGGACCCACCACGCGGATGTATCGCGCAGCGAAGTCGCGGGCCTCCGCGTGCGTTGCACTGCTCAGCAACGCGTATCCGTACATGCCATAGGCGGTGACATGCATTCGCGCTCCGGAGCGCAGCGCGATGGTCGGATCCCTTGCCAGTCGCAGCGCGTTGCGGATCACCGTGTCGAGCTGCCGATAAGATATTCGCGTCGTATGGGACTCGAGTTGGCCGATCACAAGCCCGGTGCCCTCGAGAACCTCTGATGGATCAATGCCCTGCTCGTGAAGCTCGGCCGCGATGGCAGCGATCGAATGCGGTGGGAATATTCGCTGCGCGAAGCCGGGGAGCATTCGGCTCGGCGATTGGTTTGCGTGCGAACCCTGCCTAGTCATTCCGACCGCATGTCCCTGGCATTCCGCGCGTTCCTGCTCCGCGATTGATCTGCTCCTCCAAACGTAAGCCCGATCACGTACGCGACGCAATGATGCCCACCCCGCGCGGTGCGCGCGCCGCATTCCGCGTCCGGAAGTCACCCGGTCGGCGGTCCAATCGCACCTTTCTCCGCTTCGCGAGATCGCTAGGCTCGCGATGCCTTGCTCGACAACCGGCACGCAGCCGGAGGCCCGTACGGACCACGGCAAGCGCTATCAGGGGAGGAGCGGATGCGACGGGAGGACATTCTCAAGCAGCTGACGACGCCAATCGGTGCCCCGGCCTTTCCCCGCGGACCGTTTCGGTTCACCAACCGCGAATACCTCAACATCCTGTATCGCACCGACATCGAGGCGTTGCGCGCCGTCGTTCCCGAGCCGCTGGAGATCGACGATCCGCTGGTCCGCTGGGAAATCATGCGGATGCCCGACACCTCCGGTCTCGGCGACTACACCGAATGCGGCCAGGCCGTCCAGGTGCGCTTTGGCGCCGAAAAGGGTGAATACCTTCACGCGATGTACCTCGATAGCCTGCCGGCGCTGGCGTCCGGCCGCGAAATCAGCGGTTATCCCAAGGTGATCGGCAAGCCGAAGCTCTATGTCGATTCCGATACACTGGTCGGTACCATGGACTACGGCAGCCTCCGCGTGGCCACCGCGACGATGGGTTACAAGCACCGTGCGCTGGACCTCGAAAAGGCAAAGGCGGAGATCTGCGTACCGACCTTCATGCTGAAGATCTTGTGGACCTACGACAGTCCGAAGCCAGCGGGCGAGCCGCGCATCTGCGAGCTGTTGCGCTCCGAGATCACCGACATCACCGTCAAGGGCGCCTGGACCGGCCCGGCCCGGCTGGAGCTGTTCGCCCATGCATTGGCCCCGATGGCCGATTTTCCGGTGCGCGAGATCGTCGCGTGCAGCCACATCATGACCGACTTGACGCTGTCCCGCGCCAAGCGCTGCCACAACTATCTCGATCAGCCGCGGTAAGCGGACACGTCGGAGCAAGCCATGTCATCATCCGCAGATCGCGCCGCGGCGCTGAACCGCTATCGCAATGTGTGCGTCATCGGAGCCGGCGTCATCGGCTCCTCCTGGGCGGCGCTGTTTCTCGCGCACGGGCTCAATGTCGTGATCAACGATCCGCAGCCCGGCATCGAGGCCGTGGTCAAGGACGCCCTGATCAAGATCGCGCCGACCTTGCTGAAGCTCGGCCTGCCGCATGAGGGGTTGGAGCGCAACCTGCGCTTTGAGCCGGATCTCGCGCGTGCCGTCGCCGGTGCCGACCTCGTGCAGGAGAACGGCCCGGAGAAGCCCGAGTGGAAACAGCAGCTCTGGGCCCAGATCGAGGCCGCGGTGCCGAAGCATGCCTTGCTGCTGTCGTCGAGCTCGGCGCGGCCGGCCACCGAGCAGGGGCGAGAGATGAAGGATGCGAGCCGGCTGCTGGTCGGCCATCCCTTCAACCCGCCGCATCTGATCCCGCTGGTCGAGGTCGTTCCCGGCGAGCAGACCGATCCGCAGGCGACCGCCGACGCTGTGGCGTTCTACGAGGCGCTCGGCAAGGTGCCGCGCGTGCTCAAGAAGGAGATTCAGGGCTTCGTCGCCAACCGGCTGCAGCGCGCGATCATGCGCGAGGCCTGCTATCTCGTGCAGGAAGGCGTCGTCACGGTCGACGAGTTGGACGACATCGTCACCAGCTCGATCGGGTTGCGCTGGGCCGTGAACGGGCCGTTCAG
>DASVOL010000096.1:0-5272 GCA_036383375.1 Bradyrhizobium sp.
GCGCTCGACGGCGCCAAGGTCTGCATCGTCACCGCCGGCGTGCCGCGCAAGCCCGGCATGAGCCGCGACGATCTGCTGTCGATCAACCTCAAGGTCATGGAGCAGGTCGGCGCCGGCATCAAGAAGTACGCGCCCGACGCCTTCGTCATCTGCATCACCAACCCGCTGGATGCGATGGTGTGGGCGCTGCAGAAGGCTTCCGGCCTGCCGCACAAGAAGGTGGTCGGCATGGCCGGCGTGCTCGACTCCGCGCGCTTCCGCTATTTCCTGGCCGACGAATTCAACGTCTCGGTCGAAGACGTCACCGCTTTCGTGCTCGGTGGCCACGGCGACACCATGGTGCCGCTGACCCGCTACTCGACCGTCGCCGGCATTCCGCTGCCCGACCTCGTCAAGATGGGCTGGACCTCGCAGGCCCGCATCGACGAGATCGTCGACCGCACCCGCAACGGCGGCGCCGAGATCGTCAACCTGCTCAAGACCGGTTCGGCCTTCTACGCGCCGGCGGCGTCCGCGATCCAGATGGCCGAGAGCTATCTGAGGGACAAGAAGCGCGTGCTGCCCTGCGCCGCCTATCTCAACGGCGAATACGGCGTGAAGGACATGTATGTCGGCGTGCCGACCGTGATCGGCTCCAAGGGTGTCGAGCGCATCGTCGAGATCGAGCTCGCCGGCAAGGACCGTGAAGCCTTCGACAAGTCGGTTGGCGCGGTGCAGGGCCTGGTCGACGCCTGTAAGAAGATCGCGCCCGATCTGCTCGGCAAGTAATCTGAATCGGCAATGGCCCGATAGGCGACGTCTATCGCCTGTCGG
Source organism: Bradyrhizobium sp. (assembly GCA_036383375.1). Lineage (GTDB taxonomy): Bacteria > Pseudomonadota > Alphaproteobacteria > Rhizobiales > Xanthobacteraceae > Bradyrhizobium. The sequence goes on from DASVOL010000096.1 coordinate 814, forward strand.
GCGCAAGATGATGAAATTCCGGTGAATTTTGTAGTTGCGCGAGCCTTGGTATATGGTATGCCAGTCTCAAGGCTGACCTAAAAGGTCGCTGCACGAGGGTTTGGGAGCGTCTTTCCATGAATATCCACGAATACCAGGCCAAGGCACTGCTGCATGAATTCGGCGTGCCGATCTCGCGCGGCGTGCCGGTGCTGAAGCCGGAAGATGCCGATGCGGCGGCCAAGCAGCTCCCCGGCCCGATCTGGGTGGTGAAGAGCCAGATCCATGCCGGCGGCCGCGGCAAGGGCAAGTTCAAGGAGGCATCCGCCGGCGACAAGGGCGGTGTCCGCATCGCCAAGTCGGTCGCCGAGGTCGACGAGTTCGCCAAGCAGATGCTCGGGGCGACGCTGGTCACGGTGCAGACCGGCCCGCACGGCAAGCAGGTCAACCGCCTCTACATCGAGGAAGGCTCCGACATCGACAAGGAGTTCTATCTCTCGATCCTGGTCAATCGCGAGACCTCCGAGATTTCCTTCGTGGTGTCGACCGAAGGCGGCGTCAACATCGAGGACGTGGCGCATTCGACCCCGGAAAAGATCGTCTCGTTCTCGGTCGATCCCGCCACCGGCATCATGCCTCACCACGGCCGCACGGTTGCCGAGGCGCTGAAGCTGAAAGGCGATCTCGCCAAGCAGGCCGAGAAGCTGACCGGCCAGCTGTATACCGCGTTCGCCGCCAAGGACATGGCGATGCTCGAGATCAATCCGCTGGTCGTCACCAAGCAGGGCCAGCTCCGCGTGCTCGACGCCAAGGTGTCGTTCGACAGCAACGCGCTCTACCGTCATCCGGACGTGGTCGCGCTGCGCGACGAGTCCGAGGAGGACGCCAAGGAGATCGAGGCGTCGAAATACGACCTCAACTACGTCGCGCTCGACGGCACGATCGGCTGCATGGTCAACGGCGCCGGCCTCGCCATGGCGACGATGGACATCATCAAGCTCTACGGCATGGAGCCGGCGAACTTCCTCGACGTCGGCGGCGGCGCCAGCGTGGAGAAGGTCGCGGCTGCGTTCAAGATCATCACCGCCGATCCGAACGTGAAGGGCATCCTGGTCAACATCTTCGGCGGCATCATGAAGTGCGACGTGATCGCCGAGGGCGTGGTCGCCGCGGTGAAGCAGGTCGGCCTCAAGGTGCCGCTGGTGGTGCGCCTCGAAGGCACCAATGTCGAGCAGGGCAAGAAGATCATCCGCGAGAGCGGCCTCAACGTCGTGCCCGCCGACAATCTCGATGATGCCGCACAGAAGATCGTGAAAGCCGTCAAGGGAGGCTAACGATGGCCGATCATCTCGACGCTCCGACGCCGCTGGACGAACACCGCAAGCTCGCGGTCTTTGCAGGCGAGTGGAACGGCGACGAGATGGTCTATCCGTCGCGCTGGACCGCAGGCGGTCCAGCCACCTCGCATGTCGTTGCGCGCATCGCGCTCAACGGCTTCTACCTGATCCAGGACTGCGTGCAGACCCGCGACGGCAAGGAGAGCTTCGCCACCCACGGCGTCTTCACCTACGACCGCGAGGATCGCGCCTACCGATTGTTCTGGCACGATTCGCTCGGCTACTACCCGCCGTCGCCGGCGTCCGGCGGCTGGGCGGGCAAGTCGCTGATCCTGGTGCGCGGCTCGCTGCGCGGCAATGCCCGTCACGTCTACGAGGTCGTCGACGACAACACCTACAACATGAAGATCCAATTCTCGCCTGACGCGGAAGGGTGGGCCGACGTGCTCACCGGCGTGTACCGGCGAATCCACTAACCCTTCACCGATCGTCTCGCGAAAGCATCTCGAACCATGTCCATTCTGATCGACAAGAACACCAAGGTCATCTGCCAGGGCTTCACCGGCAAGAACGGCACGTTCCATTCGGAAGCGGCGATCGCTTACGGCACCAAGATGGTCGGCGGTGTGGCGCCGGGCAAAGGCGGTCAGACGCATCTCAATCTGCCGGTGTTCGACACCGTCGCGGAAGCGCGCGCCAAGACCGGCGCCGACGCCAGCGTGGTCTACGTCCCGCCGCCGGGCGCGGCGGATGCGATCTGCGAGGCGATCGATGCCGAGATCCCGCTGATCGTCTGCATCACCGAGGGCATCCCGGTGCTCGACATGGTGCGCGTCAAGCGCTCGCTGTCGGGCTCGAAGTCGCGGCTGATCGGACCGAACTGCCCGGGCGTGATGACCGCCGGCGAGTGCAAGATCGGCATCATGCCGGCCAACATCTTCAAGCCCGGTTCGGTCGGCATCGTCTCCCGCTCCGGCACCCTGACCTATGAAGCGGTGTTCCAGACCACCCAGGAAGGCCTCGGCCAGACCACCGCGGTCGGCATCGGCGGCGATCCGGTCAAGGGCACCGAGTTCATCGACGTGCTGGAGATGTTCCTGGCCGACGAGAAGACCAAATCGATCGTCATGATCGGCGAGATCGGCGGCTCCGCCGAGGAAGACGCCGCCCAGTTCCTCAAGGACGAGGCCAAGCGCGGCCGCAAGAAGCCGATGGTTGGCTTCATTGCCGGTGTTACCGCACCTCCCGGCCGCCGCATGGGCCATGCCGGCGCGATCATCTCCGGCGGCAAGGGCGATGCCGGTTCCAAGACCGCGGCGATGGAAGCCGCCGGCATCAGGGTGTCGCCGTCGCCGGCGCGCCTCGGACACACGCTCGCCGAGATGCTGAAGTAACTGCCGTCAGGCGAAGTTCCCTTCGCGGTTTGGTGTGGTTTGGGCGGGTTCTCCTTGGGGAACCCGCCTTTTTATTGCGTTTTGCCGCCAGAATGCTGATCAATAAAATATGAAACTAAGTTCATTTCTTGGTTCTTTTAGGCAGGAATATCTGTCCTAGATAGGGTAAAGGGTATCTACCCAGCCGGCGCACTTCCAGACCGGCATCAGCGCCGTCTCCTACGCGCGAACCGAAAAAAATCACCAGGACTGCCCCATGTCTCGCCAAGACGCGAATGCTGCTTTTGCTCTCTCATCATTCCTGCAGGGCACCAACGCCGCCTATATCGACGATCTCTATGCCCGCTACGAGCAGGATCCGTCGTCGGTCGACGCCGAATGGCAGGATTTCTTCAAGAGCCTGAAGGACGCCCCGGCGGACGTCCAGAAGAACGCCGAGGGTGCCTCGTGGGGCCGCGCCAACTGGCCGGTGACACCGCGCGACGAGCTGACCTCGGCGCTCGACGGCAATTGGGCCCAGGTCGAGAAGGCGGTCGGCAGCAAGCTTGCCGCCAAGGCGCAGGCCAAGGGCGCCGAGCTGTCCGACGCCGACGTGCACCAGGCCACCCGCGATTCGGTTCGCGCGCTGATGCTGATCCGCGCCTATCGCATGCGCGGCCATTTCCACGCCAAGCTCGATCCGCTCGGCATCGAGGCGCCGCGCGACCGCGAGGAGCTCGATCCGCGCTCCTACGGCTTCAGTGAGGCCGACTTCGACCGCAAGATCTTCCTCGACCACGTGCTCGGCCTCGAATACGGCACGCTGCGCGAGATCGTGCAGATCTGCGAGCGCACCTACTGCCAGACGCTCGGCGTCGAGTTCATGCACATCTCCAATGCTGCGCAGAAGGCGTGGATCCAGGAACGCATCGAAGGTCCGGACAAGGAGATCAGCTTCACGCCCGAGGGACGTCGCGCGATCCTCAACAAGCTGATCGAGGCCGACGGCTTCGAGAAGTTCTGCGACACCAAGTTCACCGGCACCAAGCGCTTCGGCCTCGACGGCGGCGAATCGCTGATCCCGGCGCTCGAGCAGATCATCAAGCGCGGCGGCAATCTCGGCGTGAAGGAGATCGTGGTCGGCATGCCGCATCGCGGCCGTCTCAACGTGCTGACCCAGGTGATGGGCAAGCCGCACCGCGCGCTGTTCCATGAATTCAAGGGCGGTTCGGCCAATCCCGACTCGGTCGAAGGCTCCGGCGACGTCAAGTATCACCTCGGCGCGTCCTCGGACCGCGAGTTCGACGGCAACAACATCCATCTGTCGCTGACCGCAAATCCGTCGCATCTCGAGATCGTCGATCCGGTCGTGATGGGCAAGGTGCGCGCCAAGCAGGATCAGCACGGCGATCCGCCTGACATGCGCATCTCGGTGCTGCCGCTGCTGATGCACGGCGACGCGGCGTTCGCGGGCCAGGGCGTGGTCGCGGAATGCTTCAGCCTGTCCGACCTGAAGGGCTACCGCACCGGCGGCTCGCTGCACTTCATCGTCAACAACCAGATCGGCTTCACCACCTATCCGCGCTACTCGCGCTCGTCGCCCTATCCGTCCGACGTCGCGAAGATGATCGATGCGCCGATCTTCCATGTGAATGGCGACGATCCGGAGGCCGTGGTGTTCGCGGCCAAGGTCGCGATCGAGTTCCGGCAGAAATTCCACAAGCCGGTCGTCATCGACATGTTCTGCTACCGGCGTCACGGTCACAACGA